>NZ_JBJPHU010000111.1:0-22562 GCF_052939515.1 Phormidesmis sp. 146-33 | reverse complement strand
GATGGTTGGCTTTCCCTCTGGCTAGAATAAATCAACCCTACCCCGAATTGGGGGATCTAGGGGGCATGATCAATTCTGCATTTCACGAGTGATTTGGGATTGCTATAGTTTTTTGTAGGGAATATTTAAGTAAAGTTGAACAACTCTCAAATAAGCGTCAATTAATTGCTGAAAACCTAAGAATTTGTAGGGTGAATACGGCTCACAATTCCTAAATTAATAACATTCAAGTAAGGTTAGCCAACGATTCTCTCTTTGAGTGAGTACATGAATTCCTTTCAAAGTTTCTATCTATAAATCACCCATTAGTCCAATTCACCAAATGTTTCAAACAGCTTTACCAACATCACATTAGAAAACAAAAAACCTTCAGGATCAGTAAACCGCAATCGTCCTCGATCGCTCTCTTGATGATTAACTACTACAGGCTGATTTTGACTTCCTAATATCTCTACCCATCCTATCTTTTGATAAGGCTGTAAACAAATCCAGATTTTGTTGAATTGAGACTCACCAAACTGTTGAATCAAACTTGTAATACTCAAGCCCTCAGCCAGGCGTAGACCAACCATCAACGTATCTAGTAAAACCTCTGAAGAACCTGGCACAATTGGATCTAAGCGATCGCGCTCACCTTTTTTACTCACCCATTCAAAATATTCACGAGTCTTACGGGGACGAGAAACTCGATCGCCCTGCAAATAACTTGTTGCCCCCATTCCAAAGCCATAAAACGATCGATTCTCCCAATAAACTCGATTGTGTTGACACTGATAGCCCGCTTGAGCATAGTTAGAAATTTCATAATGCTCGTAGCCATGAGCGGTGAGAATGTGTTGAGCGACCCGATACATTTCAGCGGCTGTTTCATCCGTGGGTAACGGCGTGGCACCGGGATGATAATGCTTGCCAAAAGGAGTGATTGGTTCGATCGTCAAATCATAGACTGAGAGATGGTTGGGACTGAGAGCGATCGCTTTCTCTAGAGAATCTTGCCATTGAGCCATCGTTTGATGCGGCAATCCTGAAATCAAATCAAGGCTGAAATTCTCAATGTTTGCTTGATGAATGCGATCGATCGCAGCATAGACATCCTCAACAGAATGGGTGCGCCCACAAACGCTCAAAAGTTCTGACTGAAAGGCCTGCACACCCAAACTGACTCGATTTACGCCGGACGATCGATAGCCCACAATTTGCTCAAAATCAAACGTACCCGGATCAACTTCCATTGAAATTTCAGCGTCGGTGGCCAGCCCAAACTGCTCATCAAGGGTCTCAAGAATCTGGCTCAACTGGCTCACAGACAGCAGTGAAGGAGTGCCGCCGCCAAAGAAAACAGTGCTTAAGGATTGCCCAAAGCCAGAAGTCAGCCGGATCTCTTGACACAAAACGTTAACATAGTGAGCGATCGTGCCTGAATTGTTGCCATTTAGCGTATCCCCAACTACCGAGATTGGAAAATCGCAGTAGAAACACCGCCGCCGACAAAAAGGAATATGCAGGTAAGCAGACCTGGGGATCATCAACTCCATAAGCTTTTTGATTAGCTCCGCTTTCGATCCTTTCTTAACGATTATCTCTATAAGCGAAAATGTTAATTTAATCTTAAAAAATTAGCGCTTACACTAAGCCAAAATATTGATTTTTGTGTCGCTAAGGATTCTCGCTTTGTAGGGTTAACCGCCCACCCAGAAAGGGATTAAGAGAAAAATTCTATAAGCGTATAAGATATACTATTCTCATAGCAATCTAACTAGATTTTAGCGTTCAGAACTCCTTCACAATCCTCATTTCAGAAGAGTCTCAAAAACTGCTTTTCAAATAGTATTTATTCAAAATCACTCATTCAAAATAAATTCAGTCCCCACCTTTCAAGATTATGATTGATACCATCATTCTTATTTCATTCATCCTAGCAGGAGCGGGGATCGGCTACCACGGCATTGAAGCGCTACCTGGTAGTGTTTTGCAGCAGGCAACCAACCCAGATGCCCTTCGCGTCGTTTTGGCGGGTTTTGGAGCCATGATCGGAATTGCGGTTGGGTTGGTCGCTCAGACTGGCTATCGGCGTGTTACTCGACAAATTCGCGAAATGCCTGCCCATGTTTTGTTGAGTCGATCGGTTGGCTTGGTGCTGGGCTTGCTGGTAGCCAATCTCTTGCTGGCTCCGATATTTCTGCTGCCCATTCCTCAAGAGTTCTCATTTATCAAGCCTCTGGCGGCTGTGGTAGGAAGTCTGATGTTTGCGGTCTCTGGCGTGTCATTGGCGGATGTGCATGGACGATCGCTGCTTCGATTAATTAATCCCAACAGTGTCGAAACGCTCTTGTTCTCAGAAGGTAGCCTCAGACCTTCGAGTACCAAAGTTTTAGATACAAGCTGCATCATTGACGGTCGGATTGCTTCTCTACTCGATACTGGCTTCTTAGAAGGGCAATTACTCGTTCCTCAGTTTGTGCTTCAAGAATTGCAGCAGGTCGCGGATGCTTCTAGCGATCAAAAGCGGGTTCGGGGGCGGCGTGGGTTAGATATTCTCAACCGTCTGCGCGAGGCTTATCCCGATCGCGTGATCATTCACTCTGCCGACTATGAAGAGATTTCGACCGTTGATGCAAAACTGGTGCGTCTGGTGCAAGACATCAATGGAACGCTGCTCACTACAGATTACAACCTGAATAAGGTGGCCAGCGTCCAGAGCGTCTCTGTGTTGAATGTGAACGATTTAACTCAAGCCGTTCGCCCTTCTTATCTGCCGGGAGACAGCCTGGATCTCAAAATTCTTCGAGAAGGCAAAGAACCTGCTCAAGGTATTGGCTATCTGGATGATGGGACGATGGTCGTCGTCGAAGAAGGTCGCGCTTATGTGGGTGGAGAACTGCAAGTCATTGTCACCAGTGCGCTACAAACTTCGGCAGGACGAATGATTTTTGCTCGACCCAAAGCCTCCGCGATCGCTTAGTTAATGAAACGGGTACGTCAAAAGGGTTGTCATTTCTGTATACAATCGGCTCCTGTCCTCTACCGTGTTCGACATGACGAGTCAGCCGAGTGGGTTTTTGTTTGTCGCAACTGCTGCGAGCGGGTCAGCCACAACAATCCTTTCTATGTTTACGGCGGCACCTGGAAAGCTGAGAAGTAGTCGCTCTTGAAGTGTTGTTTGCCTGAATGGGATGTCAATGGAATAACTGGATTCGATCGCTTCGTTGTTCAACCCTTCTGCCCCTAAGCTGCCAATTTTGGGCGACTTTAAGAGAAGAGCTTCGGTTCAAAGTTCACACTATTGAGGAGTGAGTAAAATTAGCTGTTGTTGTTGGAGCGATCGCACGCCCGCTAATTCCAATGGCGCATCGGTGAGAAGGTCTGCAACCGATCGCTGATCTTGGTTAGCATCACAAGCCTGCATAAATTTAAACGCTTCGTCTGACAAATTCAAAATCTGGTAGTCGTAGTTAAACAAACACTTGCTCTCCCAACCTTCCATACAGGGGCTGCGTTCGGGAATGGCTTTGAGTAGCGCTTCATCGGCAGACCAATCGACAAGCGGAAGTTCGCCTCTGGCTAAAAAGAATTCGTAATGAGTCACCGAGGAGGGGTCGAGCAGTTCGATTAGGCGGTATCGTTGGCGATCGCTCAGTCCTTCTGCCCGTCGCATTAAGTCAGGGTTTTTGGCGAGTAGGCGATCGAGCGTCCACTGGCGCGGATTAGAGAAGCCCAGAAATTTTAGCCCAGACGCATCAATTAGTTGAAACAGCGTCTCAATGTTGTAGTCAATTTCCTGGGGATGGACATACATATCGGCAAAACATTCGTCGCGTCGGTTTTCCATTGACCAGCGTTCTTGTTCTCGCTGCACCAGGCGATTGTTTTCGGGCAGCGTCTCAAAAATTTGACGACCAACCTGCACACCGTCTCGATAGTCACCTCGCTGGTTGCCCTGAAGAAGCGCGATCGCTTGCTGCATCAGGTTAATTTCCCAGCGCCCCAATTCGGCGTAGACAAAAATGTGCATCAGTCCGCCCGGAGCCAGCTTGGTCGCCAAAGACTGAATGCCGCGAATCGGGTCGGGCAAATGATGCAACACGCCCACGCAGTTGATCAGATCAAACTTTCCCGGAAGCTGGTTGGCCTCGTAGAGGCTGAGGTGATGAAATTCGACGCGATCGGCTCCCGATCGTTGACAGCGTTCTCTCGCAACGGCCAACGTCCCCGAACTCAAATCGATCCCCGTGACCTGTGCCTGCGGATTTAAGTGAACCAGATATTCAGTTCCCACGCCCGTCCCACAGCCTGCATCGAGAATGCGAATGTCTTGTCGCTGGGGCTTTCTCCCGGTACAAAAGTTGTAGGCGGCTGACCAATTCCAGCGCCAGTTATAGCCAGGCGGCGGCTCATCTAACAGCGGCTCAGGCGGAAAAGGATAAGTGTTATAGAGTGCGGCGACGGCAGCGCTAATTGATTGAGGATCTGACATGGCACAAAAACAGCGTTTGATCTCGTTGATCTAGTGTCTCACTCGATGGGGCGATCGCAAATTTTCAATTGATAGATTATTGCGGGATGTTGCAAATAGCGTTAACTTATCTTAAGAAGTCTATCCCCGGAATGAGGTCAAAATGGAAGAACAGAAGCCTAAATTCGGATTTGTCCCGTTTGCTGAAACCTGGAACGGTCGTTTAGCAATGTTGGGACTTGCGATCGGTTTCGCGACCGAGTTTATGACAGGAAAGGGAATTCTAGAGCAACTGGGTTTGATGTAAGAATTTGACGTAGCATTCGCACGTAAAACAACGTTTTCATCAGAGTGAACGTCCTGGGGGTAATCTTTACGCTCCAGGCTTTTTTTATTTAACGTTCAACTAGCGTTGCGTGGGTTTAACAGAGTTCCTTCACTTCGTTTTTGGAGCTTCTGCCCCCCAACTCCCCAATCTGAGGGACTTTCAGACAAGGTTGCCAATTCAAAGTTCCTCACTTGTGGGAATTTAGAGGGCATTCTGGATTGATCACTGAAGTGAAAATCTTGCCTTAAAACTCAATGCTCAAAGGCGCTCTAGGAAAGGGAATGACATCGCGAATATTGCCCATGCCCGTCATAAATTGTACTAAGCGCTCAAATCCCAGCCCAAACCCTGCATGAGGAACAGTGCCATATCGCCGCAGATCCAGATACCACCAGTAATCCTCGACGTTTAGCCCCTGCGCCTTGATGCGTCGCTCTAAAACATCCAGTCGCTCCTCGCGCTGAGAGCCACCGATGATTTCGCCAATTTTGGGAGCGAGAATATCCATCGCCCGTACGGTCTTTTCGTCGTCGCTCAGGCGCATATAAAACGCTTTAATCTGTGTGGGATAGTCTGTCACAATCACGGGCTTTTTGAATAACTCTTCTGCTAGATAGCGTTCGTGTTCAGATTGCAGATCCAGACCCCATTCAACCGGATACTCAAAGGGACGATCGCTCTTCGCTAATAGCGCCACCGCATCCGTGTAGGTTAATCGCTCAAACTGATTGCTGGTGATATTTTCGGCCGTTTGTAAAACAGAATTGTCAATGCGATCGTTAAAGAACTGCATGTCATCAGGACAATGCTCCAGCACATAGGAAAAAATGTATTTGAGAAATGCTTCTGCTAGATCCATATCGCCATCTAGATCGCAGAAAGCCATCTCAGGCTCGACCATCCAAAACTCTGCCAGGTGACGAGAGGTATTTGAGTTTTCTGCCCGAAACGTCGGCCCAAACGTATAAACGTTGCTAAAGGCCATGGCCATAATCTCAGCTTCTAACTGTCCGCTGACCGTCAGATAAGCAGGCTTGCCAAAGAAGTCTTTGCTGTAGTCAATCTTTTGATCGGGCGTTGTCGGAATTTTCTTCAAGTCCAGACTCGTCACCGCAAACATCTCACCCGCCCCTTCACAATCGCTGGCAGAAATGATCGGCGTATGAACCCAAAGAAATCCTCTTTCCTGAAAAAACTGGTGAATCGCTGCCGCGCAGGCATTCCGAACGCGAAAAACGGCTCCAAAGGTGTTGGTGCGCGATCGTAAGTGTCCAATGTCTCGCAAAAACTCAAACGAATGGCGCTTCTTTTGCAATGGATAGGTTTCGGGATCTGCCTCACCAAATACGGCTACCGAATCGGCTTTCACCTCAATGCGCTGCCCCTTGCCCGGAGACGGCACCAACACGCCAGACACCTCAACCGATGCGCCCGTACTGAGCCGTTTGACGATCGCGCCATAGTCCGGCACGCTCTCGTTGATTACCACTTGCAGCCCAGCCATCGACGAGCCATCATTCACTTCGATAAATGAAAAGCCTTTTTGCTCCCGCTTCGTCCGAACCCAGCCTTGAATCGTAACTGACTCATCGGGTTGACCACTGCGTAGAATTTCTGCAATCCGTCGTGTCATGGAGCAACTGGGGGTGTAGGGGGTGGCGCGTGGGAGGGAGTGGGGTTCTTTAGGGTGTAGAAGGCGAGTGACCAACCAACAAGGATGCCCAGTCCACAAAATCGAACGGCTTGCCAAAAGACTTCTTTAAAGCCCGCCCAAGAAAATAAACGGCTCTCCAGACTGACTTCGAGTTCTTCTAGCTGCTGCTCGATCTTCCGTAATTCTACTTGAAGCTCAGGCGATTTGCCTTGATCTAGCTGCGATCTCTTCGAGTTGCCCACAAGGGGTCGCTGCGTCTGTAGGGCTGCTTGAAGCTTTTGATCTCGCTGGATTTGAAGATGACGGTCTTTGAGTTCTTGCAGCGATCGCTCCACTGACTGGAGAGACTGCTCAAATTCCAGGTCAGATTCCAGATTAGAAGGCGACAAACGATCGGGATCTTGAGACGGCTCCATGCCAGCGTAGTAAAGTGAGAGTGGATTCATTTTACCCATCCCCAACGCGCTTATGACAGATTCTACGCTTCAAACGGCTGCATCAAGCAAGCTGGCTGAGTTCAGTCCTTTAGAGTTGGCACAGGCACTTTCCGAAAAGCTAACCATTACTGATCGCGACTGGCATCGACTTAAGAACGATCGCAAAGCCAGATCTCGTGAACAAATTGCAGTGGCCCTGGTGTTTCTTCTCAAAGATCAGCCAGAAGAAGCTCTATTAAGAGTGCAGCAGGCCAGTGGGTGGCTGGATCGATCGGTTTCTGCCCCCCCCTGCGAGAGCCACAAACACAAGTCCTAAAGTTAATTTTGATTACGTCTCGCTTTCAAGACAAGTTGAAAGCTCACTCTACAGTAGGCACTTTCTAACTGGACAGAGGACTGCACCACTGGACTGGGAGCCGGGGAGGAAGAAGTAACCGCAGAGGCGATCGGCTGACATAGCAGCGTTAACAGGCAAGAGCAACCCGCTAGAAGGAGTAGCTCTAATTTTTTCGTTTCCATTGTTTAATTCAGATGAGTGATCCCATTTGTCAGGGAGCCTGACGCTTTGCCAAGATAGCAAAAATTTGAGCGTATCTAACACCTGAAGCGGGGATCAAAGTGGTCACAACCTTCAGATACGTTGTCGCGCTGCTATCTTGACGAAAATAGGATGTATAAGGTTGCTTTCGAGAGAAATCACTCGATAGAGTTGACGCTTGACAGACGCAAAAAACAGTACTAGAGTACCAGAGGTTGTCTGACAGTTTTCTTAACCTGTTTACAAAGCCTTAATTCAGTTCCCTGATGGTTCCATTGGACTTCATCGAAAACCTGGTGAAGAATATAGAGTCCTCGACCACAATCCCCTTCTTCACAGGGCAATTTAGAACTTGTATCTTCCTGACTTTCAGGCGGCATAAAGCCAGTTCCCTGATCCGAAATTACCCACCAATAGTGATCCGAAACTGCCGAGAAATGAACCAAAACCTTTTTGCCAGGGTCAAGATTATTCCCGTGCTTGGCAGCATTTACCAACGCTTCTTGTAACCCTAGCCTGATCTCAGCCTGCCATTGACTGGGCACCTTTGAGAGCAAAAGATCCAGAATTGGAATCAGGTAGAGAGTGGAGGCAAAGCTAACTGTGTTCCAGTTGCGTCCAGTAGGACGAGGTGAAATAGCAATCACTCGGAAAACCCCGTAGCTTTCAAGTGGATAAGCGTACTCTTGTTAAGCAAGCGTGGTTTTAAAACGCACGGCTACATCCGACTTAATTCCAACTATCAATGTTCTTCACAGAAGAGTTTGTGATCTAGGGAAGTATTAAAAGGCTGTGACGCTCAAGGTCTGAGCAGTCCCACTCACAAAGATTTTTGACAGCTTTAGGGGTGTCAGCTATCCCTGAGTAGCGGTTTATTTGTATCTCAACTATACCAAAGTGCTACTAGAAAAGCATCCCCCTGACTGCAATTTGCGGGAGTAATTGTCTTACAAATCGGCAGGTAACAAGGGCTACAGAACAGCCTAATGTCTATTTTTTCTGATAGAGAAGCTGCTCGATTCGGCGAAAGTCTCGTTCGACTTCACCCCAGAGCGATCGATTGTGGGGGTCAGTTCGCAGTGCTTTCTTTAAGTAAAGCCGAGCTTTGTCAAACTGTTTGTCTTGGATCAGGTGATGTCCCCAGCGCTGATAGGTGATGGCTTGCCATTGACGAATTTCGGGATCAGAGGGGAGCCGCTGGGCCAGTCCTTCGACAAGGGCGATCGCTCGTGGAAACCGCCGACTTCTCAAAAACTGCTGCAACTGCTCATAAGAAGTTTGCTTAAGCTGCTGGTCTATTAATGAATGATTGGGATTGGACTGGACGGGACTAGGCTTCTCTGCTTTGCGAGTGACTTTGATTTTGGGTTTAGTCGATTCTGAAGGCGGAGACGTTTTGGGTGAGTCATTCTCAATTCCAGGTGGACTGACTACGCCCAACAAAAATCGGTAAGCCTCGTTGACTTGAATGAACTTTTCTTGCGATCGCTGATCGCCAGGGTTGATATCTGGATGAAGCTGCCGGGCCAAGCGACGATAAGCGGCTTTGATGTCCTCGTAAGAGGCTCCCGTTCTCAGTCCTAATAATCGATAGCAGTCTGCAATATTCATTAGATATGAAAAAAGCAGAATCACTTAGAATTCTGCCACGAAGTCAAAAATAATACCAAAAGAGGAAGAGGGACGCAGTATTAACCGGAATGCATTCACGCCCATTGCGTCCCTGTGTCAATCAAGCATGACACCTGCTTAGTTTGCCCTTTAGCTGACCGATTCAATCACTTTGTCAATCAGACCATACTCTTTAGCGTCTGCGGCTGAGAGGAAGTAGTCACGATCGGTGTCTTTTTCGATTTTAGAGAGGGGCTGTCCACTGCGATCTGACAGGATTGTGTTGAGGTGGTGCCGAATTCTAAGGATTTCTTTGGCCTCGATTTCGATATCACTGGCTTGGCTGCGTCCCGTCCCGCCGAGGGGTTGGTGAATCATAATCCGAGCGTGGGGAAGTGCAAACCGTTTGCCTTTGGTTCCAGCGGCCAGCAGAAAGGCGCCCATCGATGCGGCAAGACCGACGCAGATCGTTACGACATCTGATTTGATGTGCTGCATGGTGTCGTAGATCGCCATTCCCGCAGTCACAGACCCACCGGGGGAGTTGATGTAGAGAGAAATGGGCTTACCGGGATCTTCGGAGTCGAGATAGAGCATGGAGGCGACGATCGCATTTGCAATCCCATCATCAACTTCCTGGCTAAGGAAAATAATTCGCTCTAAGCTGAGGCGCTGGTAGATGTCGATCCACTGTTCGTAGGAGCTACCAGGCAGGCGATAGGGAACTTTGGGAGTACCGATTGGCATAGTAACAGTGAGGGGTAAGGGGACTAGACAGAAGCGGGAATTTGTTTGGGCAGTTCTTTGGTGCTTTCGAGAACGCGATCGATCAGACCGTATTCTTTAGCAGTTTGAGGGGTGAAGTAGCGGCGGCGATCGATGTCTTTCTCGATTTTTTCGGCGGGTTGCCCCGTGTTGCTAGACAAGATTTCAAGGAATTTGGTGCGATCGTCCACGATTTTTTTGGCATCGATTTGGATATCGGTAGCCTGTCCGCGACTCTGCCCAAACTGTTGAGACAGTACAATTTCTGCATTTGGGAGACAGAACCGAAATCCCTTCGTGCCCGATGATAAAATCATTGCCGCCGTCCCAACTGCTTGCCCCAAACAAATCGTCTGAATGGGCGCTTTGATGTACTGCATGGTGTCGTAGATCGCCATACTCGCCACTAGAGAAGAAGTACCCCCTGAGAGCCGCTCGCCCGGAGAGTTGATGTAGACGTAGATCGACTTGGTCGCATCTTCGGAGGCGAGAGACAGCAGCAAGGCCACCACAAAGTTAGCAAAGTTGTCATCGATCTCTTCGTCGAGAAAAACGATGCGCTCAAATGCCATGCGGGTATAGAGGTCAACCCACTGAACATATTGGCTACCAGGGACGCGATAAGGAACTTGCATAATCCAGAAGCCTATGATGAAGCCAGAGCAGGAAGCGGGACAGGAAGCTGTTTCGTGCTTTCAAGGACGCGATCGATCAGTCCATATTCCTTCGCTTCATGAGGCGTGAGATAGAAGGTGCGATCGGTATCTTTAACAATCTTCTCAATGGACTGTCCAGTGTTCTTAGAGAGGATGTCTAGAATCGCCGCTCGATTTTCTAACACTTCTTTGGCGCGAATTTGAATATCCGTTGCCTGTCCTCTGGTGCCAGATTTGGGCTGGTTTAGCACGATCGTCGCATTGGGCAAACTGGCGCGACAGCCTTTAGTCCCCGCAGACAAGATCATCGCAGCCGTGCCGACGGCCTGACCGATACAAATCGTGTGAACGGGTGGCTTGATATAGCTCAAGGTGTCAGCCACGGCAAACGCTTCTGTCTCAAAGCCGATCGTTTCACCCTGCCAGGAGGTGCCCGTCGAGTTGATGTAGAAGAAAATTGGCTTTTCGGGATCGTCAAACTGAAGGTAAAGCAACTGAGCGATGATCAGCCGAGTCACATCTTGACCAGGGTTGCGGCGGTATTCGTCGATCGAGTGAAGCGGCCCGCCCAGGTAAACGATCCGTTCTTTGAGGAGCAGCGAAGCCAGATCGGGGGGAGGTGTCCGATAGTAAGCGTCGCCGTAGTTTGTAGATTGAATAGCCTTGATGGGTGAGTTCATAGCGTGCGGTCTGCCTCAAGAGTGGCACTATTTCCTTATAGTAACGTGGCGTGAGACGGACGGAACGATACAGGGATTGGGGAGAACCGAACTGGGGGGATGAGGGAGGAGGGAGGAGGGAGAATTTTATTTTGAGATGCGGAATCAAGCTGAGGTACGGTGTAGATATCTGATCGAAGCTCCGTATTATCTCTACATTCCCCATCTCCTATGCAAGTCGGACTGAAGTGTGCTCTCAGTGATGCTCAAGTAGACGTGACTCAGATTAATAGTCAGCGTCAAGTTGCGATTTCGATTTCAGCGATCCCTGAAGCGATCGGGCGTAGTATTCCGCTTAATCTTTGCTTGATTCTCGATCAGAGTGGCTCGATGGAAGGGCGATCGCTGGTTACTGTTAAGCAGGCTGCTCAGAGATTGATTGAGAAACTGTCGCCGGGGGATCGGATCGCGATCGTCACCTTTAATCACAGAGCTAAAGTGCTGGTGCCTAATCAGGTGATCGAAGACCTGGATAAGTTGAGAATTCCCCTTCATCAGCTTGAGGCGGCGGGGGGTACGTCGATCGATGAAGGGCTGCGGTTGGGAATTGAGGAGTTGGCGAAGGGGAAGAAAGATGCGGTTTCTCAGGCGTTTTTGCTGACGGATGGAGAAAACGAGCATGGAGATAACGATCGCTGTCTCAAACTCGCTCAACTGGCGACAGGATACAACATGACGCTGAACACGCTGGGATTTGGGGATGCGTGGAATCAGAATGTTTTAGAAAAAATTGCTGATGCGGGCGGTGGAGCGCTCTCTTTTATTGAGCAGCCCGATCAAGCCGTTGTGGAATTTAGTCGATTGTTCGATCGCATGCAATCGGTTGGCTTGACGAATGCTCATTTGATGTTGTCGCTGACTCCTGGAATTCGATTAGCAGAATTGAAGCCGATCGCTCAAGTGGTGCCCGATGCGATCGAACTCACTGTCCAGCAGGAAGGGGATCTGACGATCGTTCGCTTAGGTGATCTGATGGTGGACGCGCCTCGAATCGTATTGGCCAACTTGTATGTCGGACAACTTCCCCAGGGGAAACAAACGATCGCCTCGGTGCAAATTCGCTATGACGATCCGGCGTTGGGTCAAGAAGGCTTGCTGTCTGAAGTCTTCCCGGTTGAGATTTCGGCAGTGACGGCGTTTGAGCCTGCGATTAATCCTGAAGTGCAAAATCACATTCTGGCGTTGGCAAAATATCGGCAGACCCAGATCGCAGAAGCAAAATTGCAGCAGGGCGATCGCGTGGGAGCCGCTACGATGCTTCAAACTGCGGCCAAAACTGCACTACAGATGGGCGATCAGGGAGCCGCAACCGTTTTGCAAACCAGTGCTACTCAACTTCAAGCCGGACAAGATCTGTCTGAGGCCGATAAAAAGAAAACTCGCCTCGTTTCAAAGACAACGTTGCAGGTAGACGAATCTTAACGTCAGTTCGATGAGAGTGACTCGCTTCGTTTCAATCGGCTTCAGCCCCCTAAATCCCCCACAAGTGAGGGACTTTGAACGAGAAATATTGTCTCAAAGTCCCCCAAAATTGGGGGGTTGGGGGGCAGAAGTGCTGAATAACGAAGTGAGAAAATTCCATCGAATTCACGTAATCTTAGATTTGACTTTGGACTGAACAGCATTCCATGTCGAACGTCTAACGTTCAACCTCTACGCTTCACCAAAGACTGAGAAGTGCCAGGGTTTGCGCTGTAAGCCAGAGTTGTCGAACATGACATGCTTGACGATCGTGTATTCCTCCAGGGCATAGTGCGACATGTCTTTGCCAAAGCCACTTTGTTTGAATCCACCGTGGGGCAACTCGCTGGCGATCGGGATGTGATCGTTGACCCAAACGGTGCCAAATTCTAAAGCTGCTGTGACGCGCATCGAGCGCTGAACATTGCTCGTCCACACGCTGGCGGCCAATCCGTAGGGAATGTCATTGGCCAGAGCGATCGCTTCAGATTCGTCACTAAACCGATTGACGA
The DNA here is from genome assembly GCF_052939515.1 of Phormidesmis sp. 146-33. Taxonomy (NCBI): domain Bacteria; kingdom Bacillati; phylum Cyanobacteriota; class Cyanophyceae; order Leptolyngbyales; family Leptolyngbyaceae; genus Phormidesmis; species Phormidesmis sp. 146-33. Next base: position 9,428 of record NZ_JBJPHU010000111.1, on the reverse strand, counting down.
CGAGAACCGGGCCAAAAATCTCTTCTTGCACACAGTTTGCCGTCTGAGGCGCATCGACCAAAATGGTTGGCGGATAGAAAAAGCCTTTGTCTGTGGGCAGTTCGCCCCCTAGCGCGATGCGAATTCCTTGCTGACGGGCTTCTTCGACATAACCATGCACTTTGCTTTGTTGTACCTGACTGACGAGCGGCCCCATGTCGGTATCGGGTCGAGTTGGGTCGCCCATTTTGACCTGTTTGCTGACGGTGATCAAGCGATCGAGAAAGGCATCAAACACTTCATTTTGCACATAAATCCGCGTGGCGGCAGTACAGTCTTGCCCGGTATTCATATAGCCTGCGACGACGGCACCCTGCACACAAGCTTCGATATCGGCATCAGCAAACACGATAAAGGGGGCTTTTCCGCCCAGTTCTAGGGTGACTCGTTTGACGGTTTGGCTGGCCAACTCCATGACGCGCTTTCCCGTTGGAGTGCTGCCTGTGAAACTCACCATTCTGACGATGGGATGGGTGCAGAGCGCTTCTCCGACATCGGCTCCCCCCGTGACGACGTTGATCAGTCCGGCGGGTAGACCTGATTGAAGGGCGATTTTGGCCAGTTCGATCGTGGTAATCGGCGTGTTAGGAGCAGGCTTGATGACGATCGCATTCCCAGCAGCGAGAGCGGGCGCGAGTTTCCAGACGGCCATCATCAAGGGGTAATTCCAGGGAGTAATCGCAGCTACCACACCGATCGGTTCTCGTCGCAGCATACTCATGTAGCCACCCACATAGCTGCCTGCCGCCACGCCTTCTTGATGTCGCACGACGGAGGCAAAGTAGCGAAGGTTGTCGATCGAGAACGGAACGTCGCCATTTTGACTCAGTTTGATCGGCTTGCCTGTGTGTTGGCTTTCTAGTTGAGCGAGGGTGTCGGATTGCTGTTCAACCGCATCGGCAAACTTGAGCAGGGCTAAACTTCTCTCGCCATAAGAAAGCTGACTCCATTCGATCTGTGCTCTTTGGGCTTGTTGGACGGCGGCATCAACATCCTGGGGAGTGCCGATCGCGACGGTGGCAAACACCTCTTCGGTCGCGGGGTTGATTAGATCCTGGCTGCCAGTTGTGACGAAGCGATCGCCGATCACCATTGGGTAATGCGCTTGTTTTCCCGCGATGTTTTCCATGATGCCCTCGTTAGTGGAAATATTTGTTTTGTTGAGCGTCGCTAAATTGAAATTATGCCATTTCTTTTTTGACTTCTTTTGATGTTCAGGTTGTCTCAAGATCTTGTTAGCTGCCTCCAGTCCAAGTTCTTGCACTTGTTCTTTTCGGTTGTTGGTGAGTGCGAAAACACCAGAAGGCGATCGGTGGTGAGAGTTGTTTGGTGATAGTCGTTTAAGGTTATCTGTGCTGTCCGAAAGAACCCAGAGGTCGGGGCAGTGGTTGAGTGGCGAAGGTTGAGATGATCAACTTTGAATCAAAGTTACAAGTTCCGAAACAATTTTTTGTCGTCAGCGAAGGTTGAGTAAGATGACGGTAAAGGTTTAGGGGCAAGGTTTGGAGGTGGGGGTGAAATAAAATCGCATTGGCGAGACGCGATATTTATAAACGCGATATCTATAAAACTGAGGGTGAGGTCGTTATATAAACCAAGATTTGGAGGCGGTGATGTCTGTAAAGCAACCTCTGGTGATTGACTATGTGGATTGGCCAAAATTGCTGCCAAAGCCGCCACTGCTAACCAGTTTTCAATCGAGTTGGAATAGCATTCAGCTTGAGCATTACCGCCTACCCTTTATGGATTTGCCTGAAGTATCTAATCTTCAACATGTTGTTGTTATTCCATTAGGGCATTCGGCAGTTGATTTTGAATTTGTCGCTGAGGGGCATTCGCAAACAGTCTCGTATCGGGAAAAAGACTATGCAAGTGGATGTATTGAAATCTACCCCGCTGATCTACCGATTAGCTTCCATTCTCATCCTACTGTTAAAGCAATGGAATCGATTAACTGCTATGTGGAGCCTACCTTTCTAGCTCAAATCGCACATGAATCAGTCACTCCCGATCGCGTTGAACTGCTATTGACACTGAAAACAGTTGATGTACTGCTCCACCAGATGGGTTTAGCACTCAGATCAAGTTTAGAAGTGGATGGCGCGAGAAGTCGTTTCTACGCCGATTCAATGGCAACAGCAATGGCGGCTCACCTACTGCACCGTTACTCTACCCGCAAGCATCACTTTCGAGATTATGAGGATGGATTGTCGAAACGAAAGCTTAGGCAAGCGATCGAGTATATCCAGGCGCATTTGGGTGAAAATATATCCTTAACTGATATTGCGAATGAACTGGGGATGAGTCAGTACTATTTTTGTCATTTGTTTAAGCGATCGACAGGTATCTCACCGCATCAATTCTTAATTCATCAGCGAGTAGAACAGGCAAAGCATTTACTCAAGCAGCCAGAACGAACGATTACATCAGTTGCATTAGAGTGTGGTTTTGCAAATCAAAGTCATTTTGCTCGGTGTTTTCGTCAATCCACTGGGATGAATCCGAATCAGTTTCGCAAGTCATAGCATTCATTCTTACCCTGGAGGTAACGATGCCTGTAGAACAACTTCCGATGATTGACTATGTTGATTGGCTCAAGTTGATGCCAAATCCACCTGTACTTACTAGTCTTCAATCGAGTTGGAACAGCATTCAGCTTATTCATTATTGCCAACCCCTAGCTTGTCTGTCTGAAATATCGAATTCTCAACACCTTATCATCATTCCACTGGGGCATGAGTCAGTCAGTTATGAAGTTGACTTAGAGGGACGAGCGCAGGAAGTTTCGTTTCAAGAAAAAGACTATGGCAGTGGTTGTATTGCAGTCTTTCCCGCTGCTTTGCCGTATGGGTTTCATTCTCATTCGACTTATCGAGTCATGGAATGGATGCAATGCTATTTGGAGCCTGGATTTCTAGCTCAGATCGCCCATGAATCAGTGAACCCCGATCGCGTTGAGCTATTACAAACAAACAAAAAGGCCGATGGATTGATTCATCAGATTGGTCTGGCACTCAAGTCAAGTTTAGAGATGGATGGGGTTAGCAGTCGCTTCTATGCTGACTCAATGGCGACAGCGCTATCGGCTCATCTGCTACGTCACTACTCTACCCGCAATCATTGTTTTCGAGACTATGAGGATGGATTGTCGAAACAAAAACTTAGGCAAGCGATCGAGTATATCCAGGCACATTTGGGTGAAGATATATCCTTAACTGATATTGCGAATGAACTGGGGATGAGTCAGTACTATTTTTGTCATTTGTTTAAGCGATCGACAGGCATCTCACCGCATCAATTCCTAATTCATCAGCGAGTCGAACGTGCAAAGCATTTACTCAAGCACTCAGAACGAACCGTTACATCTGTAGCAATAGAGTGTGGCTTTGCCAATCAAAGTCATTTTGCCAAGTGTTTTCGCCAATGCACTGGAATGAACCCGAACCAGTTTCGCAAGTCATAGCAAGATTTTGTTCTAACTCCGCAAGAAAAGGTGCGACTTCACTTAAGAAGTTCGCTAAAGTTCAATTGCTAGAGGATTCACCTATTTACAAATAGTTGTCCGTAATTCTCAACAATCCTTGAGGAAAGCAGATGAGTAGTACAAGCGATACCAATGAAAAGAAAAGTAGTATATGGGGCAAATCCATTAGTAATGCAGCAACCTTACTAGGGACACTATCTACAGGACTAGGTGTGTTTATTACTATGACTACGCTTTCCATCAATGCAAGAATAAATAATCTTCAGGCTACAAATCTCGAATTGGATAACAGACTTAAAAACATAGATTCAGTCTTGAAAGAGAATGAAGGAAAATCTTCTCAATTTGAAAATTCTGTTCGTTTAGAAGCCGAGTTTAGAGTGTTTAATGCCAATGCCTTTGCTACTAGTTATAAAGAAAAGGGCATGAAGATTGTTTGGTTAGATGAAAAAAGTCAGAATGATATTGAAAACTGGCTTGAAAAGTGGATAAGTGGTAACAATTTGATGACTGGTACACCACAGAATGGTTTATTTGCTCGTCAAGTAGTTTGCTTACGCATCATAAATGCTGGCAAAACTCCTGCAAGAAAAATAAAATTAGTGACTAAGAAAGCAAGTTTTGATAATGGAAATGGTAAGTTTGGAGAGCCTTATTATGAAATAGATACAAGAAAATCAATTTGGAAAACACACACGATTAGTATTGATTATTTAGCAGAGAGTTCTCAGAAAGAAGTACTTAAGACACAAATACTAATTCCTCTTGCTCATGTTTCAGGCAGTAGTAGATATTTCGGCAACGTTTTCATTCCTTTAGATCTGACTTGGGATGATGTAGTACAAGGAAAACCGGGGAAGATGTCAATTGATATAAAAAGTAATGGTTCACTCAGAAGCGACCTCAGGAGTTCCATGCTTTATCGCGTATCTAACTTCTAAAGTATTTAACAGACATTCGAGAGCTAGCGATGGAGATCGATACATAATAACTGTGGTGCATTGAAACTAGCAATATGGTTGGCTGAGTCACACAAACAGCAAAATAAGGAGACATTATGTTCTCGAAAACTGTGTTAAGAGGTTTGTACTTGAGTTTGGCAGTATCATTATCGCTCCTGATGTCACAGTGGAGCTATGCTTCACTGACTGGCGCATCCTTCAGATCGATGAATTATCGGGATCGCTATATTCGTCATAGAGGTTTTCTGGCTTACCTTGAACCAATTAATAGGAACGATGAAATTGGGAAGGGCGACGCAAGTTTCAAAATTGTTCCAGGATTGGCAGGTAGATGCAAGTCGTTTGAATCTTTTAACTATCCAGGCCACTTCTTGAGGCACCAGAATTACAGGTTGAAGTTGGCGAAGCGGACGAATGAACGACTTTTTAGAGAAGATGCTACATTCTGTATCGTAAACGGACTTGCCAATTCAAAAGCATCATCATCATTTGAGTCCGTCAATTTTTCTAAACATTACATACGACATACAGATTTTGAGTTAAGGCTCAGTCCTTTTGAAGATAGTAAGTTATTCAGGGAAGATGCAACGTTTATTATCACGGGGCCGGTGCATACGTCTGACACTGAGCAAATCCCCACTAACGATTAGGAGAGCTTTAGATCATGGTTAGTCAAAAAACGATCGAGATTGTCAAAGCAACTGCACCCGTTGTGAAGGAAAAGGGTGAAGAGATTACCCGACGGATGTATCAAATTGCCTTTGCAGAGCGACCTGACTACAAACGTAGCTTTGAAACCACCTGGATGCAGCATCTTGATGGGGGTGGACAAGCACACAAGTTAGCTGCCGCTGTTTATGCCTATGCAACTCATATCGATCGGCTAGACGAACTGGCTACGGCAGTCGATCACATTGCCCATCGCCACGTAGAAACTCGCATTCTGCCTGAGCAGTATTCCCTGATTGGCGAAAAGCTGTTGCAAGCCATGAAAGATGTTTTGCAAGATGCTGCAACGGATGAAGTAATCGCGGCGTGGGCTGAAGCCTATGATGCTTTAGCAGATATCTTTATTCAAAAAGAGAAGGCAATTTACAACCAAGAAGATCAAGAACTTACCGATCGGTTGGCAAGATCTAGTCATTCAGTGACAGCGAATTGAGTCGAATCTATTTTAGAGATACTTTGATTGACGCGGATAAGAGTACTCTTGAAGCAATATCCAAATTCAAGCCAATCTCACCCAACTTCACATTGTTCTAACCGTCAGGGGAGATAGCAAATGTATATTAGAACAGAAAATTATGTTCGTGCTGCCGATTTAGAGGATGTGCGTAAAGCGGGGCGATTAGTAGTGACGTTGCGAAGCAGTTCCCCCTCTGGGGTAAACGCCAGACACACGATATTACTGATTCACGAGCATGACAAAATCTATGCCGTAGATAACCGCTGTCCCCACATGGGTTTTCCCCTCCATCGGGGAACGGTAAAAGATTGTATTCTCACTTGTGATTGGCACTATGCACGATTTGATGTGATGAGCGGCGGAACGTTTGATTCCTGGGCGGATGATCTGCCTGCTTTTCCAGTGCAAATCCGCGATCGTGAAGTCTGGATCGATCTTGCGGCTCATGCCGATCCATTATCCCATCATCGCCAGCGTCTTCAAGACGGTTTAGAACAGGGCATTCCCTTAGTGATTGGCAAATCGGTCATTGCGCTGTTGAAGCACGAGAAACACATCACTCAAGCCTTTCAAATGGGATTGGATTTTGGGGTTAGCTATCGACAGAGCGGTTGGGACACAGGTTTAACCATCCACACTTGCATGATGAACCTATTGCCCTATCTTGATGAGGAAGACAAACCTCGTGCAATTTATCATGGTCTAGCTGCCGTCGCCGAGGATACTAGCAATCAACCGCCCCGATTTCCGATTCAACCCCTACCTAGCTCCAACAATCCCGACAAGATTCCGATTCTACAAAGCTGGTTTCGTCAGTTTGTGGAAGTCAGAGATGCAGAAGGCGCAGAGCGTTGTTTAGCTTCGGCGATCGAGGCAGGAGCCTCTCAAACCCAACTGGCTCAGATGCTCTTTACCGTGGTGACTGACCATCGATATATGAGTGTTGGACACCCTCTAGACTTTACCAATAAAGCATTAGAGGCTTTAGATGCTGCGAATTGGCAAAATGCGGAACTCGTCTTAACCAGTTTAGTGTCTGGATATACTAGCGCCTCTCGAATGGAAGAATCTAGATCCTGGCGCTCCCCGATTGATTTAGTGGCAATTTTGCAACAGGCTTTTGAAGCGTTGCCGCAAGCTTTAGCAGAGGGAAAAAATCAACGGGGAACTTGGAACCATCGCGACCAACTCATGCCCATCTTGCTAGGTGACAATGCCCAAGCGATCGCAGATGCTCTACTGACCGTCCTCCGGCAAGGCTGTTCTGAGGTCGAACTGGCTGAAATTGTAACCTATGCGGCCGCTCTACGGATTGCTCAATTCAGCACGAACAATGATTTTAACGATTGGGATAGCGCTCATCATACTTTCACCTTTGCCAATGCGGTACATCAGGGCATGAGACGAGTTGCATCGCCGGAGTTGTTGAGAGGTGTGTTTGATGCAGCAATGAGTGTGTATCTCGATCGCTTTCTCAACGTCCCTGCTGCTCGCCTTCCTAAACCAGATCAAACAGTAGAAAATCCAGCAGAGTTGTTACACAAACTGCCAGAGTTGATGGATCGACAGCAGCAAGTGAATCAAGTTGGGGAGTTAGTCGGGAGCTATCTTTACAGTGGGGGCAACCCAGAACTGCTCTTAGCCCTCTTAGGCAAATTGCTGTTGCGTGAAGACCGACAATTTCATGTGATCCAGGAGATTGAAGCTGCTTTTCGTCAATACTCTCAATTGGGTAACGCCCCTGCTGGGATTAACGTTTTGGTTGCCGCATCCCGGTATCTAGCGGCTCATACACCCACGATGCGATCGCAAGAGCAAACCTATCAAATGGCTTATAGACTCCATCGCGGCGATCGTTTGTTTGAGGATGTTGCTGAAGCTGAACCTTGATGTGAGGACTAAGTGGTAGGCGATCGCTGAGAAGCGCTGGCTAACAACACGTGAATTCGATAAGAGGTTTTCCGCTTCGTTGTTCACGGCTTCTGCCCCCCAACCCCCCAATTTTGGGGGACTTTCAGAGAGGAATTCTGGTTCAAAGTCCCCCATTTTTGATTGTCATTACCAAGATCTCCTAACATAGAAGTAAAAGAGGTAGAGTGAAGTCATGAACCTAGAAAACCTAATAACGCCTGATAGGTGGGCGATGCAGCAATGGGGGCGGTGGAATTAGGAGACAGTCGCCGCAACGAGCGAGCGGTTGCCCTAGGAGCCGCCATCGCGAGGAATCCGAGCGGCAGTTTGCCCGAACAGATGCAAGGGTGGAACGAGCTGAGAGGGGCGTATCGACTGCTGTCTGAAGCAGACGTGAGCCATGAGCGGTTGAGCCGACCGCACTGGGAGCAGACACGAGCGGTGGCGCAAGGGCAGGAGAGCGAGGTGGTGCTGTTCATCCAGGACACGAGCGAGTTGGACTACAGCCACCACCCGAAGACGAGCGGGATGGGGATCATCGGCAAAGGGCAGACGCAAGGGCTACTGGTACACAGTTGTCTGGCGGTGATTCCCAGAAGTGGCAACCCTGAGATCTTGGGACTGGCGCGTCAGCAGGTGTGGGCCAGGAGTGCGACGGCGCAGCACCAGGGCAGTGGCAGCAAGCGCACCGTTGAGCGCAGTGAAGGGGACAAGTGGGCAGAGAGCCTGGAAGCGATTGGGCGTGCCCCGACCGGGGGAGGGCAACGGTGGGTGAGTGTCGGCGACCGAGAGAGTGACGTGTTTTCCTATCTGCGGCGCAGTGCCCAGAGTCAATGGCAGAGCTTAGTGCGGGTGAGTCAAAATCGAGTGATCACAACCGCCAGCGGAACGCGAAGCCATCTCAAGGCGTATGCGCGTTCGTTGAGCGCCCAAAGTCAGAAGACGGTGAACTTGCGGGGACGCGAGGGCACCCCCCAGCGTAGCGTGCCGCTGAACCTGGCATGGGCCGCAGTGACGATTCATGCGCCCCAAGGCGGACCTGAGCGTCAGGCAGCACCCGTGTCGGGGTGGTGTATTCGCTGTTGGGAAGAGGCTCCCGATGGGTTGGAGTGGATTTTACTGACCACGGTTGACCCCGCGCTCTACAGCCCACAGGTGCAGGTGGAGTGGTACGCCTGCCGCTGGTTGATTGAAGCGTATCACAAGTGTCTCAAGACGGGCTGTCGGATGGAGCAGCGGCAGTTGGAGAGTGCGTCCGGCTTGATGCGACTGTTGGGGTTTATCGCCATCGGGTCGGTGCGATTGTTGCAGATGCGCACGCTCAGTCGCCTGGCACCGGAGACTCCGGCCGACCAGGAGATTCCTGCGGTGTTGTTGCAGGTGTTGGCGACTCGCCTAGGGTTGTTCTCGGCTCAGATGAGCCTGGCTCAGTTTTGGCAAGCAGTGGCCCGATTGGGGGGATTTATTGGGCGCAAGTCGGATGGACAACCGGGGTGGCTGACGCTTTGGCGAGGCTGGCTACGCTTACAGGACTTGGCCTGGGGGGTTCAACTCCCAAGTTGAGGGAGGCAAAAATGTTGGTAATGACAAGGGGGATTTAGGGGGCGTTCCTGGATCTAAAAGCGAAGCGAAGCGTTCATCGAACTGACGTTAACAACGTATCCAGAAATGGACAGGTTGGCTATCGGGTTATCGCAACTTTGAAACCATTGCCCAAGTGCGGCGGTTTCAACGTCCTCACTTTCAGCCTTGAGAGTCCTGTATCTAGTTGGCATTGCTCCGATGCAGTCGGCTTCAGCCCCCTTGTATCTTAAGAGAGTGGCAGACCGACCCCCCTAAGATTCTT
>NZ_JBJPHU010000110.1:0-22591 GCF_052939515.1 Phormidesmis sp. 146-33 | reverse complement strand
AGGCGCAGGGGAACAACAGAAGACCAGACCAGCCGATGAAGACGAAGCGGTCGCGTTTCAACCAGTCGTCGAGGGCATCAAAGATGCCTCTGCTCGGTTGTTGCGCGCGTCCAACTGCAATGGTCATAGCGCAAAGCTCCAAAAAAGTTTAGATAAGTACAGTGGCAAAGCACCTTGTCTTAGATCTAGCGCCTTACATAGAAAGTGAGCAACGCTGGAGACAAAGTTTACTTTTCTTTACTATGTCACTGATTATAGAGGCATGTCTCAGAAATTTCTAGCTAGATTGCGGTTTGAAATGAGAATTTGTATATATTTGTTTACATAGTCCCTGCAAAATAATGTTTCGATCGCGCAGGTTGGACTTCAGAAAGGCGGCAACTCTGGGCAGCTCAGGTATTGCATTGGAGTTTGGCAGAGATTTGGAGAGCTATCGGTGAATCTGGCAAAGGGCATTTCTGATTACAAAATTTTGGCCAAGCCGTTGCTCGTCAGATTTGCGATACTAGAGTTTGGCTCTCCGTAACGAACTTTACACTATGTTCATCATTGAATTGACTCTCAAAAACACGCCCATTCCCCTTTCAGTGCAGCGCAAATCAGCCGAAGAAGCGGACGCTACCTATCAAGAGATCGTTGAAGCGATGCGATCGGGAGGCAGCAAATTAATGGAGCTGACCTGCGATCGACAGATCGAAAAGAAACTCGCCGTTCTTAGCGACACGATCGCGGCTGTGTCCGTTTATGAGAAATCGAGTGCTTCATCTTCGGGCAGAACACCTGGTTTCTTTGCGATGGCGGAATAGTTTTGCAGCATGACTGATTCAACGCTGGCCATTCAAGTTCACAATCTCTGTTTTGGATTTCCCAAAGGCGGAGCAATTTTGCAATCTTGCTCTTTGGAGGTTCCCAGAGGGGAGTTTTGGATGCTGTTAGGCACGAATGGCAGCGGCAAATCAACGTTATTAAGGTTGTTGGCGGGGTTACTGACAGCAGAAGCAGGGGAGGTTCAAATATCACCCCCTGTAGGCTTTGTGTTTCAGAATCCCGACCATCAGCTTGTGATGCCGACGGTGGGCGCAGATGTAGCATTTGGGCTGGTGCCAGAAAAATTATCGACATTGGAAACTCGACAGCGCGTCGAAGAAGCTTTGTCTGCGGTAAATTTAATGGCCTTTCAGCGTCGCCCGATTTATGCCTTGAGCGGGGGACAAAAACAGAGAGTGGCGATCGCGGGAGCCATTGCCCGACATTGCGAAGTTCTCCTTTTAGATGAACCGACTGCGCTGCTTGACCCGGATAGTCAGTTAGATCTCGTTGCTCAGGTGCAAAAGTTAGTTGCCAGCAGAGGAATGACAGCTCTTTGGGTCACGCATCGTCTTGAAGAGTTGAACTACTGCGATGGCGCGTTTTTGTTAGAGAACGGACAGGTGGTGGATAAGGGCGACCCTCAGAGATTGAGAGAGCGGTTGATGCAGATGGAAGTCCCAGAATTGTAAATCGATTTAAAATCGCAAAAGTTAAGCCGTGACTGGGTTTACGTCAGTTGTCGCTAACCTAAAGTGCAAACTTTTGTGTACAAGTTTTGTTTAAAGGTGCAACTATTAAGGAAGTGAGGAATACGTACTAAAGTCAACCTACCTTTTTGAGCGATGCCACGCTCCACGCCCCAAGCCATGTTGTTAGTGGACGGCTATAACATAGTCGGAGCTTGGCATGATCTAAAACAGGTGCGCGATCGTGAAGGACTTGAAGAAGCCAGGCGCAAATTAGTCGAAGCGCTAATGGGCTACAGTGCGTTCCAGGGGTTCGACACGCAGGTGGTGTTTGATGCCCAATATCGCGATAGTCCCAGCAATCGTGAAGTGATCACCGAGCATTTGTGCGTTCACTATACAGACTTGGGGCAAACTGCGGACACCTATATTGAGCGTACCTGTGCAAATTTTCGGCATGATATTCGCAAATTTAAGCAAAGGCTGATTGTAGCGACCTCTGATCGCGCCCAGCAGCTTACGGTTGTCGGCTATGGAGCAGAGTGGATGTCGGCTCAACAGCTTGCCAATGAGGTCGATCATATTGCTCGTCGAGTTAAGCGCAAACAAAAAGACAGCAAAAAATCTTCTGGTCGCTTTTTATTCAATTCACTTGATCCGATCGCGCAACAACGCCTCGCAAATCTACGTCACGGTAAGCTCGAAGAATGAATTTTAGAAAAGGCTTGCCAAATCGTTTTGTTTATCGGTAATATAGGATTCGCAATGAGCGCACGTTCCTCAGTAGCTCAGTGGTAGAGCGATCGACTGTTAATCGATTGGTCGCTGGTTCGAATCCAGCCTGGGGAGTTTTAAAAGTTAGGGATGAGGGATGAAGCTTTGCGTTTCAAATCTCACGAGTCAGACATCCAAAAATATTGGTCGCTTGATCCGCAGGTCACGTTTCTCAATCATGGCTCGTTTGGGGCTTGTCCTTTGCCTGTGTTGGAGTTTCAGCAGGCTTTACGGGAGCGGATTGAGCGGCAGCCCTTACAGTTTTTTGGGCGAGATCTGGAGGAGTTGCTTGATCAAGTCAGAATTGAGTTGGCTGAATTTCTCAAGGCTGAGATAGATAGTTTGGTATTTGTCCCTAATGCGACGACGGGAATTAATACTGTTCTGCGATCGCTGAGATTTGAGCCTGGGGATGAGTTGTTGACGACCAACCAGGAATACAACGCCTGTCGAAACGCACTAGATTTTGTAGCAGAACGGAGTGGGGCCACGGTTGTGGTAGCTGAGGTGCCTTACCCCATCGCTCATTCAAATCAGATTATCGAACCCATTCTCAAAGCGGTCACTCCCAAAACTCGATTGGCGCTACTGGATCACGTCACCAGTCAGACGGGGTTGATGTTTCCGATCGCTCAACTGATCCAAGCCTTCAGAAATCAGGGAATCGACACGCTAATTGACGGGGCCCACGCGCCGGGAATGGTGGAAATTGATTTAGCGAAACTGGGGGCGACTTACTATACGGGCAACTGTCACAAGTGGCTCTGTGCTCCGAAGGGAGCCGCTTTTCTATACGTGCAGCGGGACAGACAGGCTGAGATTCGTCCGCTCACGATCAGTCATGGAGCAAATTCGCCGAGGCGCGATCGTTCTCGCTTTCAGTTAGAGTTCGATTGGACGGGAACAGACGATCCAACTGCCTATTTAAGTGTGCCAGAAGCGATTCGGTTCATGGGTTCGCTTTTGCCGGGTGGTTGGATTGAGTTGATGGCGCAAAATCGAGCCAAAGCGTTGGCAGCGAGACAGATTCTCAGTCAGACTTTGCAGGTTTCTGCACCCAGTCCTGATGAAATGGTGGGTGCTCTAGCGACCTTGCCGCTACCGGATGGCTCCTACACAGCGTTACAGGATGCTCTGCTAGAACAGTTTGGCATCGAAGTGCTGATCGTGCCTTATCCCACAGTTCCCAGGCGACTCGTCCGCATTTCTGCCCAGATTTACAACCAGTTGGATCAGTACGACTATTTGGGGCGATCGTTACTTACGCTTTTGTAGCATCGGGTTCTCAAGTGACAGCGCTTCTCCTGGGAATTACAGACTTCGTGTAGCCAAATGCTAGTTCAGATTCCGCAATCCTTCCTAGAACCTGACAAGAGCGGGTTGGGCACCTTAAGCGAGTTAGAACTGCACGACTGCGACGTGCCGCACACCGCTACCTGGACGCTTAACTCATGCCACTTCATCCTCTCAAATTTCCGCTCTGGCAATATCTGACTCAGCCCGTCTTTCAATCTGCCTATCCGCTTGTTTTAGATCCGCGTCGATTTAACCATCATTATCAAGTCGAGCTATTAGAACGGTGTCTCGCTAAAAGCGTCGAATCTCGCCGGGACTAGCGCTCGTAAGAATAGATGTCACCATCTTGCTGAAACAGATGAGACGATCGTTCTGATAAGAGTTGCAGGTCTTCAGCATCCAGGTTCTCGGTAAAAGCGTCTACATTTTGTTGAATGTGTTGGCGATCGAGAGTCAGTCCAGAGATCACAGACTGTACACCCTGCTGCTGTTTTACCCAGTTTAAGGCAACTTGAGCGATCGTCTTTTTGTATTTTTGAGCGACCTGAGCCATCGTCTCTAACAGTGCAGTGACGGGAGTCCAGCCTCCATGAGCGTGTATCATACTGCTGTAGTAAAAAGATTGGGCGTGGTCAGGAGCCATTTGGGGAGCGGCAACGCCTCGATATTTATCAGACAAAAAGCCACCTGCCAGTGGCCCGTAAGGCAAAATTTTGATCTGGTGTTTGAGACAAAACGCTTGCATTCCATTTTCGACTCGGCGGTCAATCAGGCTGTATTGAAGCTGATGAAGGTCGATCGGCGCGTATTGTATCGCCTTTTCTATCATGGACGTATTGAAGTTGGTCACCCCTAGTTTGGTAATTTTGCCCTGCTCGATCAAATCGTTAAATTGAGCAAACGTGGACGCAAAATCAAGCTGCGGATCGTGCCAGTGAATCTGAACATAATCAAGGCGATCGCGCTGCAAATTTCGTAAAGAATTCTCGATCTTGCTGCGAATCTGGTTGGCAGAAGGAACGCCGCTAAAAAAAACTGCCTTCGTCAACACCGTGCAGTCTCGCCCTTTGAGCAATCGTCCCAAAACCTGCTCACTGCGTCCATAAATGTCAGCCGTATCAAACGAGTGAACGCCTCGCGCCAGATAAGTGTCGATCGCGCGTTCGAGACTGGCTTCGGGAATGGGCTTCCAACTGCGATCGTCTAATTGCCAACAGCCGACTGTGAGAGCAGACAGACCCAACTTTGAAGGAGAACGCATGGCAAAAAACAAATGCAGGGAACTTGGCAGGATGTGTGACTTGATTGAGTTCTCCTTAAGAAGGGCTGGGAAAATCACTGCCTAGAGCGCTCAGTGTGGAGATCACCCAAACCCTTCTAAGAAGGGAAAACATGAATTTAAGGAACGCTTACTGTTCTCGAACCAGACGTAAATAGTTTTGCTGAAGTTGAACGTGGTTTTGGGCCAGCCGCTCGGAGACTTCTTTTTCGACATTGCTGAGTTGTTGCCAAAAAGCAGCCGATCGCCGGGCAGTCAAAACTTCCGTCCATAGGGCATTGAGTAACGCTTTAGCGGGAGAGTCTTCTGACACGGTGGACTGTAAGTATGAAAAGGCTTCTGTAGCTTGAGTGTGCTGAGTCGGATCTTGAGCGAGATGAAGACAGACTTGAAGCTGATCGAGTTGATGTTGGGTAAGTGGTTGCATAATAAGTGAACTGGAAGCTTCTCCTGATAACAGACGCGATTGGCAGGGGCGATCCTGAAATTTTGAACGGTTAGCCTCAGAGTTTTCTGCCTTCAGGCTTTTTGGCCATCGAGCTTCTGAGCAACCGTTCAAAGTTTACAAGCCTGCTGAAATTCTCTTGACGAAACTCAACGATCGCCCTTAGCTTGCTGAGGATTTGTTACATTTTTTAATTGTAGCTTTAGGCTATCTCACCCGACCTATTATTCAAGCGTATGACGAGGCAGCGAGTTCTTTCTGGCATCCAAACAACGGGCTATCTCCATCTGGGAAACTATTTGGGTGCGATCCGCAACTGGGTAGAGGATCAAAGTCAGTATGACAATTATTTCTTTCTAGCAGATCTGCACGCGATTACAGTACCCCACGATCCCAAAACGCTGGCGGCCGACACTTATACGATCGCGGCTCTCTATTTAGCCTGTGGATTGGATTTGCAGTACAGCACGATTTTTGTTCAGTCTCAGGTGCCTGCTCATACGGAGTTTGCCTGGTTGCTGAGTTGCATCACGCCCTTAAACTGGCTGGAAGATATGATCCAGTTCAAAGAAAAAGCGGTGAAGCAAGGGCAAGAAGTCGGGACGGGACTGCTGACCTATCCAGTGCTGATGGCTTCTGATATCTTGCTGTACGAACCCGATAAAGTGCCCGTCGGAGAAGACCAAAAGCAGCATCTAGAACTGACCCGTGATCTGGTCGATCGCTTCAATCATAAATTTGCGACTCCTGATCATCCTGTTCTCAAGCGTCCGGATGCGCTGATTCGATCGGCGGGCGCACGAGTCATGAGTTTGACAGACGGCACCAAAAAAATGTCGAAATCTGATCCTTCAGAACTGAGTCGGATCAATCTGCTCGACCCGCCGGATGTGATTCGCAACAAGATCAAAAAGTGTAAAACTGATCCGATCAAAGGGCTGGTGTTTGGCGACCCGGAGCGTCCAGAGTGCAATAATTTGCTGACGCTGTACATGATTTTATCTGGGCAAACTCAGGAAGCCGTCGCCGCAGAATGTCGAGAGATGGGCTGGGGACAATTCAAACCGTTACTGACCGAAACGACGATCGCCGCCCTCCAGCCTATTCAAGAAAAATACAGCGCCATTATGGAGGACAGAAGTTATCTGGAGTCGGTGCTAAAAGAGGGACGGGAAAAGGCGGGGGCGATCGCCAATCAAACCCTCAAAAAGGCCAAGCAAGCGTTGGGATATGCGTTGCCGGGAGAGTGAGGGGTGAGGGGTGAGGAGTGAGGAGTGAGGAGTGAAGGCTTCTGAAGCTAAAGAATTAAAACTCTTCTCTTTAAGCTGCCGTAAAACTTCGTGGAGTCCCTTTAACTTTGGACAAAATGACCGATAGGCTAGAGCAAATACCCTGAACTTGCACATTGAACTTGCACATTGCCCATGCTCGATACTCAAGCTCCGATTTCCTCGTTTCGTACGGCTGCTTTGTCTGGAGAATTTCTGATCACCGCAGAAGTCGCTCCGCCTAAAGGCAGTAACCCGGCTCATATGATTGCGATGGCGCAGACGCTCAGGGGGCGGGTTCATGCGGTCAATATTACGGATGGTAGTCGGGCGGTGATGCGGATGTGTTCGCTCGTCTCGTCGTTTCTGCTGCTGCAAAATGACATCGAACCGATTTGGCAGGTCGCCTGTCGCGATCGCAATAGTATCGGTCTGCAAGCAGACTTGATGGGGGCCCATGCGCTGGGGATTCGGAATGTGTTGGCGCTGACGGGCGATCCGGTGAAGGCGGGCGATCATCCCGATGCCAAAGCCGTGTTTGAACTGGAGTCGGTCAGACTGTTGCAACTGATTCGGCGGCTCAATTTGGGGTTTGACTTGAATGAAAAGCCGTTGACCGACGAAGCAACCGATCTGTTTGTAGGAGCGGCGGTCGATCCTCAGTGTGGCAGTTGGTCAGGGTTACAGCGTCGCTTCGATCGCAAGCTAGAAGCCGGGGCGCAGTTCTTCCAAAGTCAGCTAATTTCAGATTTTGACAAACTCGCGAAGTTCATGGATCAAATCGGTTCCCCTTCTGGAAAGCCAGTTCTGGCGGGAATCTTTCTGCTCAAGTCTGCCAAAAATGCTCAGTTCATTAATCGCTGTGTGCCGGGGGTGCAGATTCCGGATCATATTATCGATCGCTTAGAACGGGCCGCTGATCCCCTTCAAGAAGGCGTGATGATCGCTGCCGAACAGGTGCAACTGGCGATGAAGCTCTGTCAAGGCGTTCACATGATGGCCGTCAAGCGTGAAGACTTGATCGCACAGATCCTTGACTTGGCGGGGATTGCTCCCCTGACAAAAGTTTCGGTAGAAGCAAAATCCTCCAACTAGGTGGATGATGTGAAAGGGAAGGGCTACGATCGGGCTATCCAAAGTTTTATCAACACGAATCGCTAGAATTTCAGAGCAACGTGAATTCATGTTCTTAGCTCTGGTTGCAGACGCGGCTTGCTCCCCAAACTTCCTATCAGTAAGAGATTTTGAACCAAAAATCTTGTCTTAAAGTCTCCCAGAGTTGAAGGGTTAGGGGCAGAAGCGTTGAACACCGAAGCGAAGGAATTGAATTCATAGCAAAACCGACGATCGCCCTTCCTAATGACTGAAACGAATGTCTGAAACGATTATTTCCCGTAATCCCTTTGTTGTCGGTAAACCTGTTCCGCCTGCGTTCTTTACGGGGCGAACTTCCGAAATCGAGACGGCTTTTGACCAAATTCTCAGCAAAAGTAATCTGGCAATCTGGGGCAGTCCGGGAATTGGCAAATCGTCGCTGTTAGAACTGCTCGCCTCTCCCCTGGCGTGGCAACTGAGAGGACACAATCCTTCTGCTGCGGTGATTGTGTTGCTGAGTTGTCTGAGCGTTCACCCATTTAATGGGTCTAACTTTTGGCGAGAAATTTTGAGCTTGATGAAAGACGCGCTAGACGGCGAAGCAGACCTTCAGGCAGAAATTAGTGCCCTGCTAGACAAGGAAACCACCACGAAAGACAGTCTGCGATCGATCCTGCGATCCCTGGGCAAACATGAGAAATTTTTGGTGCTGCTAGTGGATGACTACGACGCGGCACTTCATCCCCAAGACGGCTACACCGACACCGACATTGCCACCTTTTTGAGCGACTGCCGAAATCTCGCTTCTCACTCCAAAGAGCGACAGTTTCTCTCGATGGTTGTCACCTCGATTCGACGGCTTAACGAACTGGGGCCTGCTTTAAAACCCGGCGGTTCTCCCTGGTACAATCACTATTTGTTTCAGCCGCTCAAGCCCTTTACCGAAACGGAAGCCGCCGCCCTGCTTGGCTCAATGCCGATGACTCCGGCCCTCCGCGATGGCATTCGAGAGATCGCTGATGGTAACCCAGCTTTGCTTCAAAACGCAGGCCATTTGCTCTATCGAGAACTGCGATCGGGTCATGTCCCCAGCGCCGAAGCGTTTGCCAGAGATTTTGAACGCGCAACCGAGCAATATTTTCAAGACATGTGGCGGCTGGCCAGCGAGGTTGAGCAAACTTTGATGATGCTGATTGCGCTATCTGCCCTCAAGGGTCGATTACTCAAAAAGCGCTACGATCTAGGAGATGTGGATCTCGTTTTTAGTCAAAAAGAGCGAGAACTGACTGATCTAGAGGAGCAGGGCACGATCGTTTCGGGGAGACAAGAAGGCAAAAAATGGTACGCCTTTGCATCGTCGATGATGGAATGGTGGGTGATTAAGGAGATCGAAAATAGCAACGAAGAATCGCTGCAAAATCGTCAAAAGGTGTTTCTCAACCTGATGAGCCATAAACAAGCAGAAACGGTGACAAAAGCGATCGAATGGCTATGGCAACACAAAGAAGAAGTGCCCTCGACGCTGGAATGGATTGGGAAAGTCTCAGCAGCATTGCCCAAAGGCTTGATTCAGGGTTAATCTAACCCAATAGACAAAAACTTGATATGTTCTCGCACAATCGCAGAAATCTTGAAGGTTTCTCGTCTAACCAGAGAAATCCGTACATCATTGGTCGCCCGATCACGGAGTCAGAACTGTTTTTTGGGCGAGACACGCTCTTTCAGTTCATTGCAGACAATCTGGTGCAGGGGGCCCAGGTGATTTTGCTGCACGGTCAACGGCGGATCGGCAAGTCTTCTGTGCTGGCGCAAATTCCCAATTTTGTTGACCTGGAGGGATTTGAGTTTGTTCCGCTTTCGCTAGAAGGAGATAGCCAAAAGCCCCTGGCCGAAGTGCTGCATGAGTTGGCGAGAGATTCGCTAGAACACTTTGATCTGATGGGTCAGGTGGAGTTACCCTCGATCGCTCTTCTCAAGCACAAGCCAAAATTATTTGCCGATCGCTTTCTCCCCGATCTTCGCAAAGCACTCAAAACTCAAAATTTGGTGCTGTTGTTGGATGAGTTTGACGCGCTGGCTGACTATGACTCAGAGGCGGCTCCAGGTCATCTTTTTCCTTACTTACAAGCTGCGGTTTACGAACACAAAGAGCTATTTATTATTCCCGTGGTCGGGCGGCAACTGCACGAGTTACCGAGGCTGCTGGGATTGTTTCGCGAAGCACCCAACCAAGAAGTTGGCTTTTTGGACAACCGCAGTGCTGAACAACTCATTACCCAACCCGCACGAGGCGTTTTAGAATACACCCCCGACACGATCGCCGCCATTCTCGAACTTTCTGCGGGGCATCCTTATTTCACCCAACTGATTTGTTTTGCGCTATTTGCTCAAGCACGAGAAGAAAATCGCTGGAAAATTACGCGGGCAGATGTGCAGCGGGTGGTCGATAACGGAGAAGGCACCGGGCGAGGCCGAGCGATCGAGCTGGGTGAAGGTGGGATCACCTGGTTTTGGGATGGGTTGCCTTTACCAGAGCGAGTTGTTTTTTCGGCAGCCGCAGAGATTCCAGAACTAAAGCTGACCAAAGTCGGGGAAGCGGCCACACTGCGAGACGAATATTTAGCACTCCAGTTTACCGAAGCCGAACCGCTGGAACTGCTGGTCGATTGTGGCGTGATGCTAACCGAGACGCTGCGCCAGGCCGAGCTTAATTTGTTTGAATGGAAGTTTTTGCAGCCTGTGCCCATGAGAACAAGCCGTAGTGGTACCAGCATTCCGCCTCGGATGGCCGCCTATCGGGTGACGATCGAGCTGGTGCGACGCTGGCTGGTCAGAAAGCACTCAATCCGGCGAGAAATCTGGCAGCTAGAGCATCTCAACGCTGAAGCGCACCATCTTTATGAAGCCGTCAAAGCCCTACGCCAAACTGCCACAACGGTGAATGTATTGTCAGGACTGAGCCGCGTTTTGAATCTCAATCCCAATCATTTTGGAGCGCTGTTTGAGTTGGCCGAAAGCTTGACCGAGTTGCGGCAATTTTCTCAAGCGTTGAAGCATTACGATCGCGCTTATCAAGTCGATCCGATTCGCGCTAAGGACGGCTATTTACTCGCGCTACACAATTATGGCGAAGAACTCCGAGAAGAAGGTCATCTAGAAGACGCGATCGATGTTCTGGAGAAAGCTTTGGAGATCGATCCCGACAACGAAGAGATTGAAGAGTTGTTAGAAAAAGTACACAAAGAGCAACAGTACAGTGAATACTTGACTCCCATTTCGTTTAATGTAGGAACGAATGGCAACGGCAAACATTTGTCATCCAAGGAGCCAACGTCTGAGGAAGACGATCTCGTTAAACTTCAGCAAGAATTTCGTCAGTTGTGGGATCAGGTGAGCGGTGAAGCTCCTCGTGAAGTCAAGGATCAAGCGCTAGAACGACTTTCTGAAGTGGGTGAACTCTTCACAACCAAAAAGCTCAACTTGGCAACATTGGCCTATGTCAAGCAGTGGTTTCTCAAGCGGTTGCCTCCTTCTCTAGCATCTGCGGTCAGTCGATTTGTCGAAGAAGTGGTGGACACGGCGATCGAGAAAAAGGATGTAGATGACTAGAGAAGGCTCAAGTAAACCGATCAAGGTGGTCGGTAAAGTAGGCATTTCTGTAGAGAGAATCGCTTGAAGGCTCAATTCTGGCGCTAAAGCTTTCTGAAAGTCGCGATCGCCAGCAGCCCAGAAATCAGGCTTCTAGAGCAGAAGACTTGCTAAACAAAGCGAAAAACCTGGATCGAACTGATTTTGTTGCTGCTAATCAGATTCGACGATCGTCGATCATTGCTTCCTGCAAAATGGGCACTCTACCCAAGCATCCGTCGGGGAATAGATCATGCTGGCAAGAATTTGGAGTGCGTCACTTATTGGAATTGATGCCGTCAAAGTGGGCGTTGAGGTAGACGTTGCAGGCGGATTGCCAGGAATTGTCGTCGTCGGACTGCCCGATACCGCCGTTCAAGAGTCAAAAGAACGTGTCAAAACAGCGCTCAAAAATGCGGGTTACACATTCCCGATGCGAAAAATTGTAATCAACCTTACGCCCGCCGACCTCCGCAAAGAAGGGCCGAGCTTCGACTTACCGATCAGCGTAGGAATTCTCGCCGCCTCAGAGCAAGTTAGTGCTGAACTTATGGAGACTCATCTGTTTTTAGGCGAAGTTTCATTAGATGGATCGTTGAGACCTGTTGCGGGTGTGTTAGCGATCGCCGCCGCCGCCAAACAACTTGGATTTTCTGGTTTAGTCGTCCCGTCTGATAACGTTCGCGAAGCCGCTGTCGTCAAGGGACTCAACGTTTACGGATTCAAACATCTCTCAGAAATTGGTCAGTTTTTGGGCAATCCTGCTGCTCATCTCCCTGTCCAAATTGATGCCGAAAAAGAGCTAGAACAAATGCAGATTGACGCACCCGATCTGCGTGATGTAAAAGGACAATCCCATGCCCGTCGCGCGCTAGAAATTGCTGCCGCTGGCGGTCACAATGTTGTCTTTGTCGGCCCGCCCGGAAGTGGGAAAACCATGCTGGCCCGACGATTGCCCGCAATCTTGCCACCCCTCTCCTTTGAAGAAGCACTAGAAGTCACCCAAATTCACTCGGTCGCAGGACTGCTCAAAGAAAAAGGTGCACTGGTCGCTACTCGTCCCTTTCGTAGCCCTCACCATTCTGCATCCGGAGCCTCGCTAGTTGGAGGAGGCAGCTATCCGCGCCCTGGCGAAATCTCTCTAGCTCATAGGGGAATTTTATTTCTTGACGAATTAACAGAATTTAAGCGAGACGTTCTAGAGTTTCTGCGCCAACCCTTGGAAGATGGGCACGTCACGATTTCTCGCACTCGTCAGTCTGTTTTATTTCCTGCCCGATTTACGCTCGTTGCCAGCACTAATCCCTGTCCCTGTGGCTATTATGCAGACACCATTCAGCCTTGCACCTGTTCGCCGAGAGCTAGGGAGCAATATTGGGCAAAGCTTTCGGGGCCCTTAATGGACAGAATCGATTTACAAGTTGGAGTCAACCGCCTCAAGCCCGAAGAAATTACCCAGCAGCCCAATGGTGAAGATTCGGCAACGGTACGATCGCGCGTTCAACTCGCCCGCAACCGCGCCTATCAACGATTTGAAAACACCCCGCTGCGCTGCAATGCCGAAATGCAAAGCATCCACTTGAGAAAATGGTGCATTCTCGACGACGCGACCCGTAGTTTACTCGAAAATGCAATTCGTAGATTGGGGCTATCGGTGAGAGCCAGCGATCGCATTCTCAAAGTCGCTAGAACGATCGCTGATCTGTCGGCTGATGAGCATCTACAAACTCATCATGTTGCCGAAGCTATTCAATATCGCACCATCGATCGCATGTCCTAAATTCATATCCAGAAAGTTTCGACAAACAGTGCAAATACCAATTGATTGTTGATTAATTATCGAACTAGGCTATTAAGCAAATCTCCTGATTATGCTGTTTGCAAAGTTGCAGTTATCCCCCCTCTGGTTTCGGGAAGCATAGGCAGCAGAAGGCAATCCAGCCAGCTATCTCAGGAGCTTTTTATGCCAAAAGATTATCGCCATGTTCGTCGGGCAACTGTAGTTAAAAATCCGTCCGGACAAGTAATTAAATTAGGCGGTTATCGTCCTGATAGGCAAAATCCTAGAGACAAAAAATTTAGTGATCGCGATCGCAATCTTCCCTCTAACGTTGACTTGCGGGAATACCTGACCCCTGTCGAGAATCAAGGCGACTCTAATAGTTGTACTGCAAACGCAATGGCAGGCGCATATGAATATCTAGCCAATCGTCTCATGGGTCAGAGCAATGATGTTAGCCGCCTCTTCATCTACTACAATGCTCGCGAGTTAGATGGTGACACCAGCCAAGACGAAGGCACTTATCTTCGCAGTTGCGTCCGAGTCTTACGAAAATATGGCGCTTGCTCAGAAAACACTTGGTCATTTGATTTAGATCGGGTCTACGACCAGCCCAGCGATCGAGCTTACCAGGAAGCCGCCAATTTTAGAATCGAAAACGCCTACCGTGTAGAGGTTGATCTGCAAGCAATGCGGAGTTCTCTAGCAAAAGGCTACCCCTTCGCTTTTGGGCTACAACTGTTTTCCTCTTTTCAACAAGCTGGCTCAAATGGATTAGTTCCCATGCCTGACCCAGACAACGAAAGTCACGACGGTGGTCACGCAATGCTATGTGTAGGCTACTCAGACGATGATCAAGTCTTTATTGTTCGCAATTCTTGGGGAGAAGAGTGGGGCGATCGCGGCTACTGCTATATTCCCTACGACTACATGACCAAGCCTGATTACAACGGCGATTGTTGGGCAGTTCGTCAGGTCAGCGATGTTGATTTTAGTCAAGGAATTCGAGGTAAGTCTGGCTCATTGTTTAGTGGCAAAAAGGCTGCGATCGCTGCCGCATTTCAACGCCCCGGAGCTGCCCAAAACTCCGAAGTAATCAGCCTGTTTGATGAAACCTACGAAGTCGAATACACCGAGCAACTCGTCTACATTGCGGAGCAGGGATATGTCTCAATTGAAGAACACAGCGACCTCGAATCGCTCTACTATCTAGAATACGAAGAGGAATACGAAACAGAAGAAGAATACGAAGCATTTGAGTCATCAATTGAATACTCTGAAGAAACAGAAGACGGCTACGAAGAATCTGAAGACTTTGACGAGGAGGAATCTCAAGAACTAGAAGACAGTTACGAGGAATCCGAAGAGGAAGAATCCGAAGAGGAAAGCAGCGACAATGAGGAATTTGAGGACGAAGAACTAGAAGATAGTTACGAAGAATCCGAAGAGGAAAGCAGCGACGATGAGGAATTCGAGGACGAAGAATCTGAAGAACTAGAAGACAGCTACGAAGAATCTGATGGAGAAGAGGAATTAGAAGAGGAATCCGAAGAAGAAAGCAGCGAGAACGAAGTATATGAGGAGGACGGAGGAGATCAAGGGTATGAAGCCGACGAAGAATAGTTAACCCACTCGATCGCAGCCAGAGTGCTAACCCTCGTTTTAGTAAGCATTCTGGCTGACGCGAACCAATCTACCCAACTCCCTGATGCGATCGCCATTTATCGTGCAGATTAGACGCTACAATGTGACGGTTGAATTCTGTGCGATCGCCTTGATAGAGCGTTATACCCTGCCCGAAATGGGCAATTTGTGGACGGAAGCTTATAAATTTAAAACCTGGTTGCAGGTCGAAATCGCAGTCTGTGAAGCTCAAGCAGAACTGGGATACATCCCATCAGAGGCAGTGGAGGAAATCAAAGCAAAAGCAGATTTTGACCCCAAAAGAATTTTAGAAATCGAAGCCGAAGTCCGTCATGACGTGATTGCCTTTCTCACCAACGTCAACGAATATGTCGGCGACTCAGGACGCTACATTCACCTGGGAATGACCAGTTCCGACGTGTTAGATACTGCTTTGGCGCTACAACTCGTCGCCAGTCTAGATCTGATCATGTCGCAGGTAGAAGCACTCATTCAAGCACTTCGCTACCAAGCGCAGCAACATCGCAACACTGTAATGATTGGTCGATCGCACGGCATCCACGCAGAACCCATCACCTTCGGCTTCAAACTCGCTGGCTGGTTAGCCGAAATGTTGCGCCATCGTGATCGCCTCTGCAACCTCAAAAAAAGCATTGCTGTCGGTCAAATTTCTGGTGCCGTCGGCACCTACGCCAACATTGACCCCAGAATCGAATCGCTCACTTGCCAAAACCTGGGACTCGAACCCGATGCCGCCTCGACGCAGGTGATTTCTCGCGATCGCCACGCCGATTTTATGAATGGACTGGCTTTGTTGGGAGCGTCGATCGAGCGTTTCGCTGTCGAAATTCGCAACCTCCAGCGCACCGACGTTCTCGAAGTTGAAGAATTTTTCTCAAAAGGGCAAAAAGGCTCCTCAGCGATGCCCCACAAGCGCAACCCGATTCGATCAGAACGCCTCACCGGAATGGCTCGATTACTTCGAGGATATGCTGTTGCCGCTCTGGAAAACGTCGCGCTCTGGCACGAACGAGACATTTCTCACAGTTCCGTCGAACGGGTTGCCTTCCCCGATGCCTGCATTCTGACTCACTTTATGCTGGTCGAGACGACCGACTTGGTGAAAAATCTGCTCGTCTACCCCGAAAATATGAGCCGCAACATGAACCTCTACGGCAGTGTTGTGTTTAGTCAGCGAGTTCTATTAGCGCTTGTGGCTAAGGGGATGGGACGTGAAGAAGCGTATGCGATCGTGCAGTCCTGCGCCCACCAAGCCTGGAACAAACCCGAAGGTGACTTTCGTAAGCTGATTGCCGAAAATACTCAAGTCGCCGAAAAGCTTTCGAGCACTGAGATCCAAGACTGCTTTAATCCACAAGCCCATCTCAAAAATCTAGACCAGGTTTACCAAAGACTAGGCATCTGAAGGTTACAGCCTTCGCTTCAGCAGATTCTAACAACGAGTGACCGACCCCAAAATCCCTGCTTTCAATCTACTGGGTCTTTGTTACTCCGATCCAATCGCCGACTTTCTACTTCACTTCTACTGAGAAAGCGTATTTGTAGCCTTTGAAATTGGACTCCATTTGCAATTTGTAGTCGCCTGTCGAAGGAAGCTCGCTCATCCAAACCTGTTTTCCGTCTTGAGGGTCATTGATCACCTTGCCATTTGGGGCAAAAATCAACGGCAGATCTCCTTTCTCACTTCTCACCGTCAACATCTGACCTTTTGCCAGGTTCAAGCGATATTCATGAGAACCGACCCCAATAAAGCGATCGCTAATCTCCACTGAGTTTCCACCCTTTCCAAAGCTGACTCGCTCGACCTTCCCATTACAGCCACTTTCCACATTTTTAATCGAAAGCCAGCCTTTAACCGGAGTACTGATCCGAAACCAGCCTTCTTGCTCACCCGTAACTGTGACAAAGGTACCGTTTTTGAGTTGACCGACCACATTGTCATTTGAAGTGGTGTCGGGGGTCGATCGCACATTCAAAGGCGGATTTGGGTCACTCACTTTTGCCATTGTCACCTTACAAGACTCCACCTCACGCAGCGCTTCCGCAGGGTTTTCAGGTTCCGTTGGTTCAGGATTTTGATCAACTGTCTGATCGGCAGGAGATTGCACCGAAGGTTTTGGCGCAGAGAAATTGGTGGCTTGAGGGTTGGGAGTTGGGGATGCACTCGCGATCGCGTTAGGTGATTCTGAAACCGTCACCGTTGGCTGAGGAGATTGAGACTGCATCACAGCGGAAGTAATGCCCATAACAGCAGCAAGCCCCGCTAAGCCTGCCACAATAAGAACCGATTTAGGTGCCATATATTTGAGTATCTGCGATCACACTTAACTTCACCAAGGCAGGTGTAAATATCGGAACAAACAATAAGTTTCAGTCAAATGCACAACTTTTCCAAAAAGTGATCAACTGCTAACCCCTATCAGGTCTGTTACCAATTATCTATTCCAATCATCGTGCCATCAACATTACTACAGCTATCCTAACTAAGTTGTGATAATTCGGTGGTTCGTGGTTAATCGTCAATCAATAGCTATGTAACTAATGACTAATAACCCGATATGTGAAGATTCTCACAACCGATTTAGAACTGCTATGTTTCTAATCGA
Organism: Phormidesmis sp. 146-33; assembly: GCF_052939515.1. NCBI lineage: Bacteria > Bacillati > Cyanobacteriota > Cyanophyceae > Leptolyngbyales > Leptolyngbyaceae > Phormidesmis > Phormidesmis sp. 146-33. The sequence goes on along the minus strand of NZ_JBJPHU010000110.1, from coordinate 5,260 downwards.
TTAGGTTTCGACCTTATCAATGAGATGTTATCGTTTCTTACTTAGATTTTGAACTCGCTGTATGCCGAAGCTCAATAGCTTTTTTAACTAATGGAGCCAGTTTCTCTCGCCAAAACCGAATGTCTGGAAACTCATCTACAAGCTTTAATACCACTTCCCATTTACTTTGCTTGAGTGCTTTTTCTGCGGTGTTGTAAAGCAATTGTGCCTGCTTCCATTCAGACGGCATTTCTTTGAGCTTGGCTTGAGCTTTTGGGTAAGCAACACTGCTAGAAGGAATTGTTTTTACTAGCGCGATCGCCCCCTGCAAATCTCCTGCTTGATAAACCGAAATCGCACTCGCCAAAAGACGATCGCCTTGATCTTGCTGCACCAACTCCTTTGACCGAGCAATCTCAGCTTTCGCATCACCAACTTGAGCAGTCCTCCCACAGACGGTCTTTGTTAGCGACTGATCCACCCAACCTCGCACAGGCGAACTCACTTCAAACCAGGATTCATTTCCTCCAACCACCGCCAGCGTCTCACCATTTTTGACCTGTCCAACCACGTTGCCCTTCAGTTCAACAGGGCTAGAACGGATGTTCAGAGGCGGGTGTGGGTCATTGACGATCGTCTGACAGTCAGGTTTTGTCGCAGTTGCGATCGCCGTTGACTGGAGCGTGGAGGAATCCGATCGAGGGCTTAAGACTGCATAAATTGTTCCTGCAACTGTAACGATAGCTGTAATACAAACTCCCACTGCCAAAGGAGATTTCAAGACACCATTCACTCTAGAAACCATCACAACGCCTCAGTTTTGCGACACAATTTTATCCACCCGTCTTGTGTGTAGATTGCCCAAAACTGATCGCGAAACCTCTTTTACAAACAGTTTCTACAAATAGTGCAGATCCCAAAAATCCCTTGGATTCGCACTTCTTTGCAGTCAAACTATTTTGGAGCGCTATAGATCTTGAAGCGACTGACAATGTAGTAAAAAAATTGGTAGAACTCATCAAATTGTTGACTTGGGGCACTACCACGCCAGTTGTAGCGAATCTTGTTTTGCACGATCGTCATCGTCATCGAACTCACCTTCGCGTCAACTTTGATTTCGAGATTTCCTGAAATTCCCTGTTGAGTCGTAAAATTCGACGGGGTTGACTTTCTTTGGTTACTGAGATCCGTTCCTGCCCAGCCTCTAATCTCGACGTTGGGATTGGTCGGGTCGCTAAAGGCCATTCCGTCTCGATTTTCTGGCGTAATGGAGGCGACCCAGCGATCGGGGTACAAAAACTCAAAGCCAAAGCGATCGTTTCGATAAACTGTCCAATTGCCAGCCTGGTTGCGATCGTTTGCTCCACAGCCCGACAAAAAGACCGTCAAAACCATCCCCACTAGGAGATAGATGACCTTAACTTTAGGGGAGAAGTTTCTAAAATTCACGCTCATTCGTAAAGAAGTGTAACAATATTGCCGTCATGCTGGTTTAGCATCTTGACAGCCCCGAAAACAGCCGATATCGTGATTCACATACCCGGGTAAAACGACTGAGAGTTATATGCAAGACAAGCAAAAAGTCACGTTGTATCTTCCGCCAGAATTGCACCGACAGCTAAAAATTCGAGCCGCCGTTGCTGCTGAGGCGATGTCAGCCCTAGCGGAAAAGGCACTCGTCTTCTACCTCACCCATCCCGAAATGGTTGAACAACTAGAGGAAGCTCACGGTCGAACTCACCGGATTTACAACTGTCCTGAGTGTACGACTCCAGTCGTTCTAAAGGATGGTGAAATTGTTCCTCTGGGTAAAGAACCTAGTGTAGTGACTGGTGAGCCGCTTCCCGTTGAAAAGCAGAAGGTCGGTTCTGCCGCCGGAAATCAAGGAGAGGGCGAACTCGTCCCCTGCTAGTTACCTCCTTACAAAGAAAGTTTGTTTTCCCCTCCCCCTGCTTCACCGCTACTTTTTACTTTTGTGGCGTTTCTAGCAGACAGTCGGGAACCTCTCGTATCACAATCGATCTGCGCCGTTTCTAATGAGTTGGGTGGTTATGCAAGAAGAGCTAAATATTCTCATACAAGCTCAATATCCTTTAATCTACCTTGTGACCTCAGAAGAGGAGCGAGCCGAGCAGACGATTGCTGCGATCGCCCAAGCCAAGCCTGTTCGCCGTGTCTACCTCTGGACTGTCACTCACGGAATTGTTGAATACGGTCAGCCGCGCAACGTTACTCAGCACAACACGGTTTCGCCCGAAGCGGCCGTTGAGTGGGTGATGCGTCAGCGAGAGCCTAGTATCTTCGTCTTCAAAGACCTGCATCCTTTCATTGACTCGCCTGCGGTGACTCGGTGGCTTAGAGATGCGATCGCCAGCTTCAAAGGCACTCAGAAGGCAATTATTCTGATGTCTCCGGTACAAAACATCCCGATCGAGCTTGAGAAAGAAGTTGCTGTCATTGATTTTGCCCTGCCTGACATGGCGGAACTGAATCAGGTTTTGACCAACCAGCTTGAACAAGTTCGTGGACGCAAGATCACAACCGAGACTCGCGAGAAGTTGTTGAAAGCAGCCCTAGGGCTGACGCGAGATGAAGCGGAAAAGGTCTACCGTAAAGCACAGGTGACAGCAGGCCGCCTGACCGAAGAAGAAGTTGACATTGTTCTTTCTGAGAAAAAGCAGCTTATTCGTCGCAACGGTATTCTGGAGTATATCGAAGAAGATGAAACTCTCAACTCAGTGGGCGGACTCGAAGAATTGAAAAAGTGGCTGACTCAACGCTCAAACGCATTCACCGAAAGAGCTAGAGAGTACGGTTTACCTCAACCTAAAGGAATGCTAATTTTAGGAGTACCCGGTTGCGGTAAGTCCCTAATCGCCAAGACGACCTCTCGGTTGTGGGGATTGCCCTTGCTGCGGCTGGATATGGGCCGAGTCTACGATGGATCGATGGTGGGGCGATCGGAAGCTAATCTTCGCAACGCGCTCAAAACGGCTGAATCAATCTCTCCAGCAATTCTGTTCATTGATGAAATGGACAAGGCCTTTGCTGGAACAAGCGGGTCGGCTGATTCAGACGGAGGGACTTCTAGCCGGATTTTCGGTTCCTTTCTCACCTGGATGCAGGAAAAGACTTCTCCCGTCTTTGTAATGGCGACCGCGAATCGCGTAGAACGCCTTCCTGGAGAATTCCTTAGAAAAGGACGATTTGACGAAATCTTCTTCGTTGACCTGCCCACCGCCGAAGAGCGAAAAGAGATTTTCAGAATTCACTTATCCAAGCGTCGCCGCGAGATTGAACGATTTGACTTGGATCAGTTGGCAAGTGTCTGTGACGGCTTCTCTGGTGCCGAAATCGAGCAAGGACTCGTGGCCGCCATGTATGAAGCCTTTGCCCAAGACAGAGAGTTTACCCAATTGGATATCATTGCGGCGAGTCGAGCCACAATGCCTTTATCCAAGACCATGACAGAGCAGGTGACGGCCCTTCGGGATTGGGCCAGGCAGCGAGCGCGACCTGCTGCGTCCTCAGTCGCAGAATATCAGCGGCTTGAGTTCTAAAAGCTTTCTCCTGCTTCCCAACAGGAGGAAAGGCTGGCAATCGCCAGTAGTCCAAAAGAGCGATGAATCGTGAGGGACGAGTTGTTAGACTCAAAGCTCACTGTTCAAAACTCGCAACTTGTAAAACGTTGTCGTTGTTTTCAAATTTCCACTGGAGGAAACCCCAATGTCTCACTTTAGCACTCTGCGTACCAAGATCACCGACGCTGAAATCCTCAAATCTTCTCTTCGCGACCTCGGCATCAACGTTAAAACTGAAGCTGATGTGCGTGGTTACAACGGTCAGCGCGTTCGCTCTGATATCGTTGCAGTCCTCGAAGGCGAATACGATTTGGGCTGGAGCCGCAATGCTGACGGTTCTTTCGACCTCATTGCTGACCTCTGGGGCGTTGCTAAAAAGCACAACCAAACCGAATTGATCAACTCTATCAACCAGAAGTACGCTGTGAACAAGACCCTCTCTGAGGTCAAGCGTCCTGGTCTGCAAAACGCGAACGTTAAGCTAGTTCTGCAAAAGTAGTTTCTCTGCGCGTTCCCAAGCTGGCGGGTTAGCCCTTCGTTAGGTTAACCCGTTTTTTTGTGTCAAAATGGCACTGCTGCTGCCTCCTAATCATCATGACTTTTGATAACGACCGGGATACTCAGATACGATCGCTGATTCGATCGTGCGGGCAGCAAGCAAAACAAATGGCAGCCCAGGGGTTAGAAATCTTTGAAAAGGCTCCGGCTGACTTTGTGACGAATGTGGATCGAATGCTCGATCGCCAACTTTCTGCGGGATTTGCTCACTTCTTTCCTCAAGATGGCGTGATCACAGAAGAGAATTCAGAGTCGAGAGCGCAGTTTCAGTCCGGTAATCCTCGGCTTTGGTGCATTGATCCGATTGACGGCACGGAAGACTTTATTCACGGCCGACCCGACTATGCAGTGATGGTCGGACTCCTAGAGAAAAATCAGCCTGTCTCAGGTTGGATCTATGCGCCCCAACAGGATGTGATGTACTACGGTGGGAGCGACCAAGGATTGTGGCAAGCGATCGCAGACTTTACACCCCAGCAGCTATCACCTTCTAAACCCAAGCCGCCTTCGCCTGATCGTTTTCGCTTGATTGTTGGTAACAAAGACCGAGAAAAATTTGGGGAGACCATTTCTCGATCGATTCCTGAAGTGGAATTTGTCTACTCGCTGGGTAGCTTTGGGCTGAAGGTGATGAACGTGATCATGGGTCAGGCTGGGCTGTATGTTTATCTCAATGGTCGAGTGAAAGTTTGGGATACGGTAGCACCCCTGGCGCTAGCAAAAGTCGCGGGACTGGTCTGCTGCGACCTGAACGGCAACGAGTTGAGCTATGCAGATGACGCGATGAACCTGGAAACTTTGGCACATCAGCAATCGATCGTCATCGGATGGGCACCCTATGTAGAGTCGCTATTGCCTAGAATGAGGACAGCGATCGCCTCGGTTGTTAGTTCTTAGCTGTAGACTTCACGGTTGAAGGTGAAGAACGATCGAGCATTCACAACTGTTCTACCTGGCAACCTTTAAGAATCCGTAGAATTGCCCTGAGACAAGGCTATCAATTCTTGCCAAGATAGAAAGAGATGTGTCTCATCTGATACGTTTTCTCGTGTGATTGTCCACTACAAAATTCCCTGAAGATCATTTTCATGCAGACTGAAGTTTTCAGTGAGCTATTTCCGTTGCTGGCTGCGGCCAATCCA
>NZ_JBJPHU010000109.1:0-22653 GCF_052939515.1 Phormidesmis sp. 146-33 | reverse complement strand
GAAATTATCCTCAAGCCTATCCGCTGGGACTATTGAGAATGGTGCAAGATCTGAGGTAAGTATAGTAGGGATAGTTTAAAGATTTAAAGAATTTCTTCAGCAGTGTGAGCAACTCAATCCTGACGTGTTTGCACGATCCTGAGAAGAAAGCACTGAGTCAATTACAATTAACCAGTCGTAGAATGTGGTGGCGAGTGATTGCGATCGCTGATGACACTAAATCTCACGCCTGCTAAGGGTTAACTTCCGATCGATTGAGACTGCTTTTCGGTTCGACGAAGGTACAGGGAGTGGCGATAGTCGTCTGATGCGAGGATTGTTGCCCACTCTAAGAACGGCACACTCAAACGAGGGGAGTAAGCGGTTGCATGATTCAGTTTATCAAGTAGGGGTTCAACTTGACTCAGTGGAGAACTGGGCAATGCTTGAACTTCTGGCTTCTGAGGGGGACACAGTTCTTGAGCGACCCACATTACATTTAAGTCTACGATTAACTCTTCAACATCCAGACAGTAGGTTCGATTGGTGACTTCATATCTGGCGCGATCGCGGATTTGCCGATGGGTCACATATCCCGATACCCGTAACCAACACGCTTCTAAATTGAGTTGCACAGCCACATAGTAGTCTGCTGCCCAGTTTGCAATATCCACCCATTCTTGAGGAATACAAAATTCAGAGACATTGCTTTGATCATCCGGAATCAGGACAATCCGAGTTTCACCAACCGTCAGAACAGCCCCATTGACGAATTCCCAAACCGACCCATTCGAGCCGGATTGCAACGCAGGATTAATTTCCTCTTGAAAGCAAGCCAGCAAGCAATTAAAGCGTGTTGAGATAGCCATTCCAGCGTGCAGCAGCATTTGAGTACGGTGATTGGGTGACACCATGCCAGGTATGTTCCTGCTTTTGTTCAGGTAGCTCTAACCATAACTGATGCGGGGAAATAGCCATTAAATCGTTAAGGGTGAATGCCATGATTACTACTGTTTGCTTTGTAACACTCGGTCTACGTGATAGTGCTCTACTGATAGATGGGTGCTGAAGGCAGAGGATTATGCAATTTTGCTGGGTGATGTTGCGATCGTTTCAACAAGCCTCTTTAACAGATACGGGGCTTCTCCAGGGAATCATTCATTTTCTTAAACAGATTGACTTTGCCAGAGCTTCTGGATGATCTGCATAAAGAGTTTATGAAGGCACCCACTAGACCATTAGAAGTGTCTTGTTGAGTTTCACAGGCAGAGGTATCCTCATGCAGTCAAGTCTTTCTGATGCCAGAACAAGAAGAACTGATCAATGGCTAATTAGACAACAATTGGAGATGTATCAATTCTGGTGGGCGATCGTTTCAGCGATGAATGTAACACTCTTGATCGGGTTCTACAGCACCAACAAATTGCCCTATCTCTCAGGAACCTTTGGCATTGCTAACCTTTTGCTTGCCACCCTAGTCCAAAATGAACTAGTTTTGCACTGTCTTTATCGATTAGCGGTTGCCGTTTCTAAAAGGGTTCCATTCGGGAAATATCATATCAATGCCAGTGTTCATCATATGAAAGGGGTTCACGCGGCATCTGCTAGTTGGGGATTTGTGTGGTTTTTAATCGATGTATTACAACACCTCAACGATTTGAATCGTGTTGTATTGGTTACGACATCTTTCCCGCTACTGATTCTCTTGCTCAGTATCATCGTCACAGCAACTCCCCCGTTCCGTCACAGATTCCACACCTCATTTGAGAAAAATCATCGTTATCTAGGTTGGCTCAGTCTGCTCGTTCTGACTCTGCATGTGATATTGCTGCATTTTTCTATTATTAATCCAGGGCAAGTACCCACTCTAAAAGCTGTTCTGGTTGATCCGATAGTTCTGATGACGACATTCATGGTCATTAGTGTAGCTCTGCCTTGGGTTAACGTACAGCGTTGTGGTTGCTTCAAAGCGCACTGCCCCTCTCCAGATGTGTTAATGTTGACTGTTCCTGGAAGGGCTAATATTGAAGCATTTACTCAAGTTAGCCTAAATTTAATTGAATGGCATTCATTCTCGATCGCTAGACTGTATTTCGATCAGCAAACCCGCGAATTAAAAGCTGAGTTAATCATCAGAGCAACCAGGAACTGGGCAACAAGTGCGTTTGATCACGTCCATAAGAGAAACCTTCCTGAGTATGTGTGGATTCGGAGAGTAAAACCGCCTGGGTTCATGTTTTCAATCCATGCCTACTCCTGGGTGCTTGTGATCGCGACTGGAGCGGAAATTATATCTGTCCTGCCCCACATTGCAAGCAGAGGTTATAAGCTTTGTTTGCTGTGGATTGGCAGCGACCTTCAAGAAACCTATGGCAATCAGGTTTGGTCAGTCATATCGAGGCACCCTTATCTGAGAATGTATGACACCGGGCTGTATGGCAGTCCCAATATGAGCCAACTGACTGCTCAAACAATTGAAGAATTCAGACCGCAAGCTGTGTTTTGTGCCTCTAATAAAACAGTCACCGAATCCGTCACAAGTTTGTGTCTAGCGCAAGGGATTCCTGCTTACGGGGCAACTTCGTAGCACGCTCTCTACTAGCCCCCAGCAAGACTAAAATTTTTGCTTGTTCTGCGACCTCTCCGTTAATGTGGGTGCTTTCGCAGAGATCGGTTCGCTACTAAACTACAAGAGAAGAGGAAACCAAGATGTCAACGGAAGATAAGGTGTCAACAGAAGAAATTTCGTCCTTGCTCACAATTTACTTTGACAGCATGGCAGCGATGAATGCAGAAGGCTGGTTAGAGATTTTTGCTGAAGATGTCGTTATTCACGCTCCGATCGCACACCCTCCAAGACCAGTACATAGGAATTCTCAGCAGTTTTTCAAGATAATATCCGACTTTTTTGAAAAGATATAACGGTCGAAAGACAGTAGCTTCTTTGTGAGGAATGAGGCAGCCGTCAAATGGGCGATGCAGGTTACCAAAAACGGTTGCTCTATCACCGCTGAGGAACTTAGGAGATTTCCTTTAATAAATTTCCCGGCTGTCTCCATCGAGAGTTCTGAAAGTCAAAGTCCCCCAGAATTGGGGGATTTAGGGGGCTTCCCAAGGTTGGTAACTTCTTTGTAGAAATCTCCTTAGTGTTTTTGAAATCAATGAGGCTGGTAAGATTCAAAAGGCATTGTCTGATTGGGGTGAAGCTGCAATGATGGCGAAACTAAAGAATCAGCTTGCCCATTCGCCGCTAAAATCTTTGCAACAACACCAAACAAGCCCCATTATGTTTGAAAGACTATCGGCTCAGTTTAATCCGTCTACACGATTTCTCAGCAGTGACTTTGCCCTCCTAGGTTGTTTAGCTGCTTTGAAATTGCTGCTCCATTTTCTAACAAATGGACGCTATGGCTATTTCTCGGACGAGCTTTACTACATTGCTGCGGGAGAACACTTGGATTGGGGCTTTGCCGAATTTCCTCCACTGATTGCTGTGATTGCAAATATCAGCCGTGGGTTGCTGGGCGATTCCCTATTTGCGATTCGCCTATTTCCTGCAATCGCGGGATCACTAACGGTTTTCTTAACCGGAGTCATTGTGCGCGAACTGGGCGGCGGAAGATTTGCACAATGTTTGGCTGCGATCGCGGTCATCCTTGCACCTGGATATCTATTTCTGCAAACTATTCTGACGATGAATGCGTTTGAGCCGTTGCTATGGATGCTTTGCGCTTATCTAGCCATTTTGATTTTGAAGTATGAAGCCCCCAAACTCTGGCTAGTCGCTGGATTAGTCGTCGGCATTGGACTGATGAACAAATTTTCTATTGCCTTCTTTGCCGTTAGCCTGCTGATTGGCTTCTTGCTCACCCCGGCTCGAAAGCTTCTATTTAACCGATGGCTTTGGCTGGGAGTTGCCCTGGCGATCGCGATTTGTTTACCAACGGTAATTTGGCAGAGCCAGCACGGTTGGGCTTTCCTGGAGCATCAGCGGGAGTCTAATCTATACGAGAAGAAACCATTCCTTCAATCCACGCTCGACCTATTCTTACAACAGTTTATTTTAATGAATCCTGTAGCATTGCCAGTTTGGTTAGCAGGACTCTACTACTATCTATTTACCAGCAGTGGAAGAAAGTATCGAGCATTCGGATGGACGTTTGTTATCATTCTTGGACTGTTTCTATTCTTTGAAGCTCGCTACTACTATTTGCTGCCGATTTACCCTGTGTTTCTTGCTGCGGGAGCCATTGTGTTTGAGCAAGCCTTCCAGCATCGTAGATATTTCAAATCTGCTCTGTTCTGCCTTTTAATCGCTGGGGGAATTATCTTAGCGCCGATCGGGTTGCCCATTTTGCCGATCGAAACGCTGATCAGTTACTCCAATGCGATTTATCGACCGCCCACATTAGCGAGAGATTCTAAGAATCAGGCAGAACAAGCGCCCTGGCACTTTAGAGCCATGCTGGGTTGGGAAGATACGGTGGCGACTGTTGCAGCGGTATACGATCGTCTCTCGCCTAGTGAGCGGTCTGAGTGTGCCCTCTTAGCTTGGCGGTATGGGGATGCGGGAGCGATCGATTTTTGGGGACAGAACTACAATCTGCCGAAAGCAATCAGTGGGCATACAGGCTACTATTTTTGGGGATCGAGAAACTACTCTGGCAAGCTTGTGATCAGTGTCGGAGGTAATTTAAGCTTCTTGAAACAACGATTTGATTCAGTAGAACAGGTTGCGACGGTGACGCACGAAAAGATTGTAGGGATTAAAAGCGATTTGCCGATCTACTTATGTCGAGGCATCAAGCAGCCGTTGCAAACGATTTGGTCTGATTTCAAATTCTACTTCAAACGTCCAACCTAGCTCTGTATCGCCATCGAGCTTACTGCATCACCCCAAATAGTACAAATCGGTCAGCGATCGTCTTTGGTTCAGCGATCGCTGACTTACTTTGGGATTGTTAACGTGAATGGAAAAGCACTACATGATCAGCATCAAATCGGGGTTGAGACGTTCTTTGTCCTCAAATGCGAAGGTGTCCAATGTGTGTGTGACGACAGTCCTGATTAGGAGTTGTGGGAGTTTGGAGGTTAGTGGTTGGAGTTAGTGATTGGCTGTAAGTTAACGTGAATTCGATGAGAGTTTTTCCGCTTCGTTGTTCACGGCTCCTGCCCTCCAAGCTGCCAATTTTGGGGACTTTAAGAGAGGAATTCTGATCAAAGTCCCTCACTCGTCGGGATTTAGGGGGCGTTCCTGGATCTAAAAGCGAAGCGAAGCGTTCAGCGAACTGACGTTAAGTTAATAGCTAAGAATGAATTACTAAGAACCGCTATTTCAAGATTCTCACGGCTGACTCAACATGAATTCGATGAAATCTCTCTCCGCGGTTGTTAGCCCAGGTTGCTCCCTAGATCTTCCATGAGTGAGAGACTTTACAACCGCAAATCTGATCTGAAAGTCCGCCAGAGCTAGGGGGGTAGGAAACAGGAGGACAAGACACCGAAGTGGGAAAACGTTGTCGAACTGACGCTGATTTAGGGCTGCTACAGCTATGATTGAAATATTTATAAGGTTGAGGAGACGCATTTGTTTGGTCTGACTGTATTCTATCTACCATTGCTCTGCTCCAAGTTGATAGCTATACCAAAAAATTCTCTCACTGCTTTTTACAGCCTTCTTGCCGTTGATTCTGTCGCCATCCAGTCCCTTCTGCAAAACCTTGACGGTAGTACAAAAAAATGCTGAATAACCGATGTTGCAGTGTCGGTAAACAGTTTAGCGAACCATTTCTCCAGCCCAGGCAGTAGAGCTTGTATAAGAAACCCATCCGTTCATTATTCATTGCATATCTTCAATGAGTGGTGTCTGATGGCGTTCACATCTTGCCCCGAAGTTCTTCAGCGTATTAAGGGACTAAGGGACTCATGCAGCCCATCAGCATTTCTTGGTTAAGTACGTCCTAAATCAGTTGTAAGAAACTTTTGAAGTAGCAGGTTTTTAGTGATTCGTTCTTAGCCATTAACTTACAACCAACCGCTAACATTGAATTCTCACCCCTCAAAAAGGATAGTTATAGGTTCTGTGGAACAGTTTGCGGGAGTAATCTACAAGGCTGCTCCAATTAATTAGTGGGGAATTCTGTAAGCTATTTATGCAGCGATCGCTTACCTGTTTGGCAAGAAGCAGATCAAGCGCGATCGCATTCATTGAAGCTGCCGCATTTAGTCAGCGGATAGTACAGTAGGATTGCTCTCCAACATTTCGAGTAGTGCCGCCCTGAAAGCCCCAATTGTGAAAGCTGCGATCGAGGTTGGTAAACGTCCTGTAAATAGGGTTAATCATGGTTGAGTTTCTTCTGCATAATCAACGTATTGAAGCACCCATTGAATAAGTAGAAGAGTGTTGCAATTTCGATGTAATCAATGATGAAAGTAACGTACTGTGCTCAAATCTCCAACTTTCCTTCTCAGTATGAGACCGCGATTCACACCGCATATGCTCGTTCGGTCTCTCGGATCGAGCAGCCACTCATCAGCGTGTCTTACAGCCTGATTGTTGTTCCTGTGCTACTTGTGTCTTCTATCGCACTCTACCGAAACCACCGTTCTCGACAATTACGCAAACAAGCTGAAACCTTGGAGCAACTCTGGAAGCTCGACCAAAACGATCAGAACAACGTCTTCTAATTCATCTCAACCTCAAACATAGAAATTTAGCGTACTTTACGTTAGAACAGCACTAAACTGAATTAACAACGTTCGCAGTACTGATATAAATTTCTCGACTTCCAAACTCAGATGCAAACCTATTTGATGCTGTATTAGGCTCTCTCGTATTTGTACCTCTTGTACAACTTGCGCTGGTCGCTTACTGCTGACGATACCAGTCCAGAGTGGCTCGAATTGCAACATTGAGCGGTGTCGCAGACCATCCGAAAGCCTGCTCAAACTTGCTTGATACCACAATCTGTGGCTCAGTGTATTGATAGAACATTTCAACAAACTCGCGTAGATTTGCGTCAAATAGCCCTATTGCCTGAATTGCGAGTTTCGGCAATCGCTGGATACGAACTGGGTGCCCAACTTCTTTAGCAATCAACTGCACCATTTCCCGCTGCGTCACAGGCGGCGCAACAACGGGCAGCAACCAGACATGACCCAGCGCTTCGGAGCGCTCACCTAACGTTGCTAATCCCCGCGCCACGTCCTCAATATAGGTGTAGCTATGCGGGAGGTCAAGATTACCGAGCAACTGCACAGGCTTATTTGCAAACACCGCAGGAAAGACACGATCGCCCAAAGCAGAATTAAGGACACGCGAACCAAAGAAGTCAGCCGAGCGACCCAGCGCTACCCTCACCGTTCCGGCTTGATGCGCTGCTAAATACTTCTGGGCAACCTCAGCCCGCATCCGACCCTTGCGCGTTGTAGCAGCATAGGGAGTTGCTTCTGTCATGGGCTGCCCGTGGGCTTCACCGTATCCATACAGTGTGTCTAGCACAATCAGCTTCGCATTCACACGGGCTGCACCGTCGATAATGTTGGCTTGAAAGCGGGGAATCAACTCGACTTGCTGAGGATAGGGAACATTCGCACAATGATAGACAACGGTTGTTTCAGCACAGTCCGATCCTTCGGAAGCTGTCGTCAAAGCGAGTCGTACTTGCTCTACATTCAGCACATCACCCGCTACAACCTCAACTCCTGATGGAACCGCCGCTTTGCCACTGCGATTGATGCACCGCACCTGTTTGCCGCGCGCATGTAGGAATTTAGCAAGTGTCGTGCCTGCTGGCCCTGTGCCAAAGATAATGTGCATTTTGCCACCTTATTTCTGAACTATATTTTGTACGATAGAAGGACTGCGCCGAATAATCTGTAACCTTGCCCTCGAAAGGGTATGCTGTTCAGCCCGGACTCTGGCTAATACTTCCGAAGAGACAGATTCTAGACAATCATCTGTTAACTGAGATGGATTGTAGTCTAGTCGTAGCTGAGTTTCTTGTACGATCGCGCTTCCAAATAGTTCAGTTGCGATCGCGTTTCCCAAAGCAAGTCCATCCAGAATACTACTTCCGGTAATGCGATTACAATCTACGACAATGCGTTCTGAGACAGGCTCTACGCCAAGCAGTTTTAGCAATTCTAGGGAGAACCAATCCGTTGTGGCGCGATATCCTTTCAGCAACCCAGCAGCACCCAGCAGCAGCGATCCGCTACCGATTGAGGTGATATAACGAGCGCGTTCACCTTGTACCCTCAAGAACCGGAGAAATTCTGCATCTTCTAGTTTGGCCGTGACCCCCAAACCACCCGGAACAAACAATACATCTAAATCAGGCGCTTTTTCAAAGGATGTATTCGGAACCAGCGGAAATCCAGAGTCAGAGTAAACCGGATCGAGCGTGGGTGCGAGTCGATAGATTTGAGTGTTTGGCAGGTGCGAAAAGATTCCGTAAGGAGCCATGAACTCTAACTCACTGAAACTTGGAAACAACATCATGCCGATCCGAACCGGGGGAGTTTGTGGCTGAAACATCATTGACCTCGGATGAATGGTGATTCCTGTAAAGTAGTGGGACTTTCTAGAAGTTGTTTATGCAGCAGTGCCAGAGTTGTGCTTTGCGACAATTGTTTCGACCTGCATATCACTTTGCTTTTAGCACCCACAGGTCAGTAGAGGATCAGTAGATTGCAAATGATTATTTTTAGTCGGTTCCAAGCCGTTAGATCCCCTCTAGCCCCCCTTAAAAAGGTCTACCGTGTACACACAAGTCGTTGTCGCTTCGTTTCAGTCGGCTTCAGCCCCCTAAATCCCCCAGTCTGGGGGACTTTGACCAAGGAAAGATTTCCAAAGTTCAAAGCCAGGACGACGGCTCAAAGTCCCCCATTTTTGGGGGATTTAGGGGGCGAAGGATCTTAGCAATGACAGACCGATCGACTTGTGTGTACACGGCAGCTTAAAAAGGTAGAGCCGATTCATAGCTGTGAGAGAAAACCTGTAGCCTTTATCAGTCCGTTCAAGCTTGCTCTGGAACAAAATGAAGGATCGGGGCTCGCGAGATGCACTGATTGCAACCGTTAGTGGTGCGTTTCTCTATTGCTCAACACACCCTACAAAATTCGGTATCATTCAATTCTCATTCCTTAGCAATTCGTTCTTAGCCACCGACTTACAACTAACTACTAACCACCGAAGTCTCACAACTCAAGTAGAACAGATATCAATCAACGTGGCGGTTTCCAGTCATCACCATCCGAACTCCACCCTTTGGAGCCAGCGTAAACCCACGGCGTTGTAGTTTAACAGGTTTATCCTCCGCTAAAGCAAGTTTGTATTTAGACAAAATCGTTGCTAGAACTAGCTTCATTTCTAACTGAGCTAAGGCAAATCCTAAACATCGCCGACTGCCGCCTCCAAACGGAAAATATTCAGACGCAGAATACTGGCGATTAAGAAACCGTTCTGGCTTAAACTGTTGAGCATTCGGATACAAGTCCTCCCGGTAATGCACCAGGTAGATTGTTGCCATGAAAGTTGTCTCTGCATCAAATGAATATCCTGCGATCGTCACAGGTGATTTAGCAATACGGGGAAACAGCATCGGTAGAACTGGATACATCCGCAGAGTCTCTTGACAAACAGCAGTCAGGTAGGGAAGTTGAGCTAAATTCATTGGGGCTGATTCCCCTAACCCATCTAGTTCCTGAAGCAATCTTTCACGCACCTCTACTCGTTGATGAATTTGATAAAACGCCCACGCGATCGTGGTTGCTGTCGTTTCATGTCCCGCAAACAAAATCGTCAGCAGTTCATCTCTTAATTCCTCATCCGTCATTGCTTGCCCATTTTCATCTCGCGCTGCCATGAGTAAGCTCAAAACATCGGTTCGCGTCTCCGTCCCCTGCGTTCTTCTTTCCTCAATTTCTGCTTGAAGCAAGTTGTGAATCTGGCGCTGGCGCTGCTTCATTCGTCCCCAAGGCGACCACAATCCCCAGTCTCGTTGTAAAAACTTAAAAAACAATAGGCTCGATCGCAGCGGCGAATCGGTCATATCGATCCACTCGGTCAGCAGTGGTTTGAGTTGTTGATAGCGATTAGCACAGGGCGCAACTCCGTGGGAACCACCTTCGCTCAAGCCAAAAACGACCTGCAAAATCACCTCTAGACTAATCTGCTGCATCGCAGTCCGTGCGATAAACGATTGACCCACTTTCCACTGACTCGCAAACTGTTCTGTAATCTGACAGATCTGCTTTGCATAAGTCTGGAGCCGTTCTCCATGAAAGGGGGGCATTAACAATCTGCGTTCGCGCTGATGTCGATCGCTATCAAGCAAAATCAACGAATTTCGTCCCAGTAGTGGTTCTGCTAGTTCATTAGCCCGACCGACATCAAACTTGGCATCCTGGCTAAAAATCTCCTGAATCGCTTGAGGATTGCCAATCACGACAGCCGATCGAAATTTGCCCGGTTGCATGATAAACATATCGCCATACTTGCGGCTGTATCTGTCCTGGCATCCCAGCGGATCGGCGATCCAATTGACGAGTTGCAACCAGGGTGGACTGCTCACGCGCGGGAGTTGCTTCGACTGGATCTCCTCTCGATTCGAGATTTGCATGACTTCAATCTCCTGTGCAATAATCGTGCTTCCCGCCAGAGTTTTAACCTGGGTGAATGATAGTCAGGGCTGCTCTTTTCGGCAACGTTATCATGGGTCGCTAGTAGACTTTCAAGCCTGCTGTTGCGGCTGATCGTGGCTACAGGATAAACCGCGCCCTACCTCATGAACAAGCGTTGAAGATACATAGAATAACATGAATCCAACCAGCGGATGAATCACTTCCAGGTGCAACGGCGTTTTGAGAGGAATGCTGCAAAATTGGATTCCCAGCAGTATAGGTAAACTGACAGTGAGACGCTGAACTTTAGGTGAGAAAGGCGCAGTGTATGACCCGCTCCACAAGATCAATCCACAAGATCAAAGACACGGGATTTAGGGGGCGAAGCGAACTGGAACGGAGCGACAAAAATCTGTTCATGACTCATTTAGGATTGCTATAGTACTTGAGCCATCAAGCAGATATTGAAGAGGATGGAAGTCGCGTAAAAGCCAAGTTTTATCCAGTTTGTAGCTGCAATATTGCGATCTCTTCGAGTTACCCGCAAGGGGTCGATGCCTGAAGTGGTCATCTCAAACTCCCTGACTGACGGGTAGATTGAAAACTTGAGTCGCATGTGCGATCGCTTTATTCACCAAATCCGCACCTGCTTTCTCTGGAGAACCCACATCGAATGGCGGGGCAGGATCGTACTCGATCAACAGTTGGGCAATCTTGGCGGCTTCCTCACCACAAAGCATTTCAGCAATCACTAGACCAAAATCAATGCCTGCCGTTACGCCACCCCCTGTCATGCGATTTCGGTCAATCACGACTCGCTCGGTTCCAACTTCAACGCCCAATCGTGCTAGGGGTTCGCGAAACAACCAGTGAGTGGCCGCTCGATACCCTTGCAGCAGTCCTGCCTTCGCGAGAAACTCAGACCCAGAACATACAGAAGTCACAAATTTTGCCCGGCTCCCTTGTTGTCGAAAGAAGTCAAGCACCTCTGGATCATCTACAACCGCCGCCTGTTGGAGTCCGCCACCGACACAAATCACATCTAAAGGTGGGCAAGTTTCAAAGGTGGTATCGGGGACAATTATCATGCCATCATCTGTTTGAATTGGGTCTAGTGTTTTCCAGATGCGGTGGATTTGGATACCTGGCAGAGCAGCAAATACGGATTGCGGCCCGATAATGTCGAGTGCTGTCATGCCGGGGTAAAAGACCAAACCAATGATGTATTGTTGTGAGTCAGTCATGAGTTCATTTCCTGCTGGCGATTGCAATTAAATCTATCCTTATACTAGAAGTGGCAACCAACCTCGCCTAGACCTCGATCGGGTACACTTTGCTCATGACCCATTCCTTGAAGCTTTTGTTTGAACTGATTCATCAAGTTGAAGATGAACAAGATTTGCGATCGCAACTCGTCCCTCACATTGGGGAGTATTTTGCCGCAACAAAACGAGGAATCTTTTTCTTTGACCAATTGCATCACCTCGATCGCAAGCTTCAGAACATTCTAGACATTGCCCTCTCAATTGAACATAACCCTGTGGCGCGTTATCTAGTCGATCATCATGCGCCCGTTCATGAAGCCTTGGTCACCTCGCCCAAAGCTTGGAAACTAATCTGTCCTCGCCCCGATCATTGGCATGTGATGGCTGGGCCGATTATCGATCGCAATCAACTGGTCGGGGCTGTGGGTTGCACTCGTGAGAAGTCAATGCCCGCCTTTACAACCCAGAATCTTGCTGATCTTAGTGCGATCTGCCTCCATTTATCGGTCTGGGTTACATCCAGGCGATCGCAAAGTAACTCTAACAGCACATCGCAGAATCAGTTCTTGCAAAGCGCTAGATTGACATCGCGTGAGCTACAGATTGCCGAACAGGTCGCTTTAGGGCAAACAAACGCAGAAATTGGTCGTGAACTTTGGATTAGTGAGAACACGGTAAAGCAAGCTCTGAAGCGAATGTTTCGTAAGCTCAAGGTTTCGTCTCGTGCAGAAATGGTGGCACTGATCTTGACAGGAAGATCCCCACACAAGATTGCGGAGACTAACAAATAACAACTTTTCTTATTGAGATATCTTATTGGGATAGATTTGGCTCAACGGTTCCTTCAGAGTTGCGTGCGCTAATCGCTGGAAAGTTTTCAAAATTTCGTTTCACCCAATCCATACCCACTTCGTTATTGAGCTTGATCCGTTTGGGCGCATCGTTGTAGAGTTTGCCTAACATTTCAGCATCTTGTTTAACAGCAGTCTCGACCAATTTTAGAATAGGGTGTTTTGCCAAGTTTGCGATCGGATGCTTGGCTTTTCCAAACATTAGAACATAAGTGCGAATCTGTGTTTCAGATTCAGGTACAAATAGATGACATTGCTTCACCGTTCCGATCGAGGAGTCTTCGTGCAGAATGACGATCGCAGGGAAAAAGTTTTCTACATGAATGTTCATGACTTTTGGCAGCACTAAGACAGCCGGGTTTTTCAGAATATCTCGAAACTTGTTTTTGGCTCTGGGTGTGTCATAGTAAGCATAGGAATGTAATCCCTGGTCAATGAATTTTTTGAACTGCACTTCTTCAATTTCAAAGAACGCGCGATGTGTTCCGTTTTGGTGATTGTAGTCGTGCATGATTAGCAGCATCGCCAGTAAGTTCGTTTTAACGCTGCAATCGCCAATAAAGCCAATAAAGTCATACTCAGCCGCAAATTCATTCAAAATAGTTGGGATCGAAATTTTTGGCTCGACCCCTCCATACGACCAAACAAAGTCACCTTGAATAATTAGCTCTAACGGCTTTAGCAGCGACTTTGTAGGGTTGTTTGATCCGGGTAAAACCGTGCATCCGGTTGAGCCAAATTCCAACGCATGAAAGGGACACGCGATTGCGCTGCTGCCGTCTAAATGAGGCACACACCAGCCTTCAGAGAGCATTGCGCCCATGTGTGGGCAAGCATTAGGCAAAGCCGTGATGGTTCCATTATGATCCTGCCACAGAACATAATCGTTACCGTATAGCGAAATTTTCATCGGCTGATTGGGCTTTAACATCGATCGATGAGCCAATAGCCACGGACTCCCTTCTAGCATTGTCATAATTGTCTCAAGTTTGGCTAATTTTCGTAAAGAAC
The DNA here is from genome assembly GCF_052939515.1 of Phormidesmis sp. 146-33. Classification (NCBI taxonomy): domain Bacteria; kingdom Bacillati; phylum Cyanobacteriota; class Cyanophyceae; order Leptolyngbyales; family Leptolyngbyaceae; genus Phormidesmis; species Phormidesmis sp. 146-33. Next base: position 8,921 of record NZ_JBJPHU010000109.1, on the reverse strand, counting down.
TGGACGTGATAGCTCACTCCATAGTAGGAAACTTTGATTTTTTTCTAATTTTTCATCTTGCCAGTATTCAATCCCAAATCGACTGATTATTTCTGCCTCACTCGTTCTATCAATACTACGAATCTAGTAATATAGAGCTTAACAACGTCTATTGACTTGGTGGGTAATTCCATTAATGGTTTATGCAGTCTATCGACTAAAAGATGAAGAATTTTTGGCGTTGCCGAATGGAGGAATGATTTGCCCTCATCTCCAAACCTTGCAAGCGTCTAGGGAGCCGCCGTATCAAAATTCTCTACCTCTGCGGCTCTCTTTCATCTCGTTTGACTAGTGAGACATCATTTGTTTAATTGCTTTTTGTGCCCCTGGAATGTCTAAATAACCAGAGGCGTAGTTTTCATAGAGAAGGTCTTCGCTGAGAAAACGATCGTGCTTCTCTAACATGACATTCTTCACTGTAGCAGCCAGTTTTGTTGCATCTAAAGGCTTGCTGGCAATGAATCGCAAATGTTTTCTGACATCTTTAGGAGGCAGACCTTCGACAATGATCGCGATCGCATCTCGACTCACCGATAACCCTCTGGCTTGCAACTGCACCAAAATTGTATTCATGACAATATCACCACTCCAGGGAAATAGAAGCACCTGCCGACCATTGAGCAAAATTGAACTCTGATCGAAGTTGTATTGAATAAAGTTTTCTCTCGCTTCAATGAGCAAATCACGAGCGATCGCATCTAAGAAAATCGGCACGTCATCAGAACAATAAAGGGTATACATTTCTTGGCGGACGCGATCGTGAATCCAACCCCCGTTGCCGCTAAAGGCGGGCGCTCGACCTGCGGAGGCGGCTTCAACATTAATCACTTTGCGATCGAGATCCACCGACAAAATGCACCAGCGCTGTCCTGCAAAAATTAAAAATTGACCTTCAACTAGTGGATAGTTAATTGGTAAAGTGCCAAGCGTTTGACCTGTGGTGACAATGCGATATTCCTCTGGCGTATGGAAGGCAGTGTAGAAGGTGTAATGATTGACCAGCCGTTCGCCCGTCAGACCAAGAATTAGCATTCCGTCTTGACTTTGTTGAATGAGATCTTGTGCGCCCAAACATCGCAAGAGGTGAATAAACATGGATGAATTGACGCGATTAAACGCACCTGTTTGGCACAAGATTTTCCAGGCTCGATCGGCTTTCACACCCCCGTATTCTGCAATTAGCGACAGGAGTTGTTGAATTAGCGTCGAGAGATGCAGTTTTTGAATCATAGGCGGTTCGCACCAGCCTTGTAGCAACAAATTGAGAATCGCGATCGTTTGCACTAACTGAGGATGAAGTGAGTCTTGTATAGACGTTGTAGAAGTGACTTCGGGTTCTGAAATATAGCAGCGCAAAATGGCTGGATCGCCTTCACGTCGGCCCGATCGTCCCAGTCGTTGGCGAGTGCTGGTCACAGAGAAGGGTGCGCCAATTTGAGCGATCGAGGTCATCGCCCCAATATCAATTCCCATTTCGAGCGTCGTGGTACAGACTACGTTGGCGGGGTGTTCCCCTCTGAGCGCCTGTTCTGCCGTCTCGCGCAGGTCTTTAGAAAGGCTGCCATGATGCGGTAAAAACTCATTGGGAACGCGATGATCTTCGCATAAGCGGCGGAGTCGATCGGCGTAGGCCTCAACCTGCGATCGACCGTTGATGAAAATTAGATTATTCGTTCCCCTGAGCACTTTGAATAGATGATCTGTGATCTCCCATTCGTCGTTAGCGCTTTTTCCTTCGGATTCATCAAATTGCAGATAAAAGGCAGCTTTCTGATATCCACGTATTTGAATCTTAAGTGCTTGTCCCGCATCTGATGAGTGAATTAAAAATACTGAATTACCATTATCGGGACGTAAAAAATCTGCTGCCAGCGTCATGTCTCCCAGCGTTGCGCTTAATCCAATTCGAGGGATCTTTTTATCGACAATTAATTCAACTCGATGTAATAAACTTTGTAGTTGTTTGCCTCGCTCATTGCCAATAAACGAATGTAATTCATCAATCACAATATAGTTCAGGGCATTAAAGGTTTCTCTCAGTCGATATCCCTGCCGAACAAATAACGCCTCCAAAGATTCTGGTGTGATTAAAACAATTCCAGACGGCTGCTGAAGGATCTTTTGTTTACGTCCCGCTTCAATATCACCATGCCACGGATGAATCGAAATTTCTAATAACTCTCCCAACTCTGACAAGCGTCGATATTGATCATTGATTAACGCTTTAAGCGGACTGATATAAAGAACATTGAGGGAACAAGAACGATTATTGACGAGTTGAGAGAAGATCGGCAAAAATGCAGCTTCGGTTTTTCCACCTGCGGTAGTCGCTGAAATGATCACATCCAGTTTGCCAGAGAGAATGGGAGCGATCGCTTGTTCTTGAATGTCCCGCAATTCCGTCCAATTTTGTTGCCAGATCCAGCGCTGGACGCGATCGTGCAGTTGATGAAATCCTGAAGATGAATGATTAGAATTAGAGGTCATGGTCAAGGTCGCATTGTGTTAGCTTGAGTGTAAAATATTTGGACTGCAAGAGGGGCAAAAGGGATGCAGTCAGAGCCACGGGAGCTTCAGATTTACGAAACCGAATAGGGAGAAGCTCCTTTCTCCTCTTGGTTAGATTCTTTACGAAGTCGAGAGACTAGAGCAAAGATCAGAAAGCGACTAGACCGAGTTATGTTGGGAAACTTAGGAGATTATAAATTTGTTGGAGAAGGGGTTTTTGAGCTTAGAATTGACTACGGGCCCGGTTATCGACTGTACTTTGCCCAAGTTGGAACGCTGATTGTTTTGCTACTATGTGGTGGAGACAAAAGCACTCAAGACAAGGATATCGAGCAAGCTAAACAGTTCTGGATTGACTTCAAACAACGTGAAAATGCCGACTAATAGAAGCTATCACTCTTATTTAATTGAGTCTCTCAAAGATCCACAAGAAGCAGCCGCTTATTTAGACGCTGTTTTAGAAGATGGAACTTCTGAGGAGCTAAGTTTGGCTCTAAAGAATGTTGCAGAAGCTCAATTTTCTGCCTTCAAGGAGTCACAACAATCTGCAAATCATGAAATGGCTCATTCAGTTTTATCTCAACAAGCTCAATTAGATGTTTCTATGTTGACTAAGATGTTAGATGAACTGGGGTTTAAGCTTTCTGTTTCGCCTAAGGAGAAGGCTGCTTAATTCACGCATCAAACTTTGAAATATTTTCTAAAGTCGAAAAGACGCTAAATCGTCATCGTCAGGAGTGTCGAAGCGTTCTGAGGAGAGCAAATCGGGATTTTCTTCAGAATTAATATTTACTTGAGAAATGAGATCTGTCCACGTGATTTGTTTATTTTGATCGAGAACTGAGAGCAGATCAATAAAGGCTTTGATCGTGTTGCGAGGAGTACGAAAATAAGCGTCACCAATGCGTCTTGAACAATGAGCCATAAACGCTTGAATCCCTTCATCCGGTAAGAGAGATTGATTAGAATCGCCCGATGCAAAGACATGACGAATTTTACTCAATAAAACAAACAAATCTTCAGGGCTGAGATTGCCCAACCGCAACACAGGATTGCTGAAATCGACTAATCCATTCACCGCAAATGTGTTTTCTGCTAGACGAGACTGCAACGCAGGATAACTATATAACCCTCGTCGAGTATCCATTAAAAAATCAGGGGTGCCGCCTAACATAAATCCTAAACCGATCGCTGCTCCTTGCAGACTGTCATTTAAGATGCGTAGGATTTGTTCATAGTTACTTTTTCGGGCTTGAGTGTTGGCTAATTTATACAAGTTAACCAGTTCGTCGAGACTAATCAAAAAGCCTGAATATCCCGCTAATCGCACTAGTTGAGTAAAGAGTTTTAGCTGTTCGTAAATGTTGGCATCATCGACGATCGTTCTCACTCCCAGAGCATGTCTCGCATCCGTTCGAGTGGTATATTCTCCGCGCAGCCAGCGAATAGCATCTGATTTGAGAGTTTCATTACCAGTGTCATGACCGCGCCAGTAAGCCGCTATCACTTCGGCAAAATCGTAGCCGCCGACCATCTCTGACAAATGCGCTAATCGTTCGCGAATCACGACTTCTGGATCGACTGTACGATCGCGCCCTTCACTCACGGCTGAGGTGACAAATCGTTCGACAATGCTGGGGAGTGCGCCGCCTTCAGGTTTGGTGCGAGTGGCGAGGTTTTGCATGAGTTCTGCGTAGAGCGATCGAGCCTGTCCTGATGTGGCGTGTAAGCGTCGATCGGGCGTTAGATCTGCATGAGCAGTGACGAGTTTTTTTTCTAGCGCAATCGATCTCACCAGTGATAAGAAAAACGTTTTACCAGAACCATATTCGCCAATCACAAATCGAATCGCTGATCCCCCTTCGGCAATGCGATCGAGATCTCGAATCACTGCTTTTGTTTCGTCAACGCGCCCGACTTGAATCAGATGTTGTCCCCGACGAGGCACGACTCCCGCTTGGAGTGATTGGATGATCGTATCGCGATCTTTTGCTTTGATTGGAGGATTCATTATGCCAATAACTCTTGTAACACGTCTGCATTCACTTCGATATGATCGTCGCCTTCAAAAATAGGTTCATCACAGCGATCAAAGGCTAATTCATTGATTGTTTCTAGGGCACCATCTAGCATTAAATTAAATTGGAGAGCGATCACATTTAATTCGTCTCGCTGCCAACAGGTTTGCTTGGATAATGCTAGTAAAAAAGCAGTGTGATCTGCGTCTAAGCCTGCGATGGTTTTAGGAGCAATTGCTGTTTCTTCGACAAAGATCTCTGCCAGCAGGTTAGAGACTTCTTGAGACTCTGCCAGTTTGGATTGCACTAACGTCATGTTGAGCGCAAATTCTGAGGGTGCTAATGGAATTTGATAGCCTTGTATGGGTGCGGCATTGCGGACGGTGACGGGTTCCTGGGTGGTGCGATTACCCCAAAGGGGGAACTGCTTTGCAACGTGGATCTCACGATACAAGCTCTGAGCCTCAAGCCCCAACAGATCATAAACTTTCTCTAGCAGTTGTACTAATTCAGGAGTCGGTTGTCCATTGACTAATTGGACTAGAAATTTAGCAATCCGCGATCGCTGTTCTAGTGTAATGGAATCGATTCGCGTCTTTAGATTCTTTAGCGTTAGTTTTTCTTGACGAAGCCATTGTAAGTGAGCATTTAAGCGTTGTTGCTCTGATACTTTTAGCGTTGTGAATGTGAGTAAAGTTGGTTCTAAGTTATGTTCTATATCTGATTCTTGATGAATGGCGCTCTGCTTCGCAGTTACCGCAAGGGTCGCTAAATGTGCCGCCAGCGTTGCTTCAAAGTATTCAGGTGATAAATCAGCGTTCACACTAGACTGAAACAGCACAAGGTTACTTTTGATTGTCGGCAATGCTCCACCAAAACGCGGATCAGGTTCTACTCCGTAGCCAAGCTGCTCTAAAAGATGAGAAAGCCCGATCGCTTCTGATTTCGTCAGCTTTTCAGCATTCACACCTGACCAATATTTGAATAACTCTTTTCCTGAAATAACAATCGTTTGTGATTCCAAAAACTGCTTCTCTAACCATTTCTGCAACTTCTTAACAACCGTTCCCCCATGTGTTGATAACAGTATAGAAGGTAGAAGTGCGATCGCTGCTGAACTGTTACGATCGTTGGGATTTCTCCCCAAAAAACGGCTCAAAGGTTCAAGCTCGATCGTACAGCTTTCAACCACATCGCCGACGCGAGAAAGCTTGCCCGGAAACTGAGTCACATCGGGCAAACCAACTAGATTAATCGGCACCGATCGCCCAAATGAATGATTCATCGGCTGATACTCCAGCTTCAAATTCACTTTGGGATCGAACTTCAAACCCTCGCCATAATGTTGAGCATACCGCACCCGAAACAATGCCTGAAACTCAGAAAAACAGCGCGTCGCTGCCAATTTCAATTGTTTTTTACCCAAACGGCTCCACCAGGCGATCGCCCAATCTGCGGGAATCGATTGCCCCTGTTGCAATAGTTGCCCTAACGCAATCTGCACTGCTAAAGGACTCGCCTCCAATGGATTCACTGTCTCGTAAAGTGGACGCGATCGCATTGCTCGACACAGATCCAAGAATGAATTCGCTTTGTAACCAAATGTTCCACTGATGCCATAGCTGCGATCGCCATAAAGTTTCTCAAGCTGTTCTACTTCGGCAATGATTTGGTTGAGTTCTGTTTGGTATTCGTTAGTTTTTAATCCCAAAAAGTCATGAAACACGCGCCGTTCTAGCCCATAAAAAAACAGCCACACATAGCTAATCGCCACATTGGGCTTGCGTCGTCCCGTTGAGAGCCATTCTAGATAGGCGGCTCGGCTGGCGGGCTTCATTTGGGTGTAAGACGGCGAATAGGGCATCTGTGTCCCTTGATAGTCGGGGTAAGGACACTGCACCTTGAGTTTAGGGCGAATCAAACACGGCTCAGTCTGGTTAAAACTTCGCAAACTCATCAATCCATCGCCCACATACACCAGCCCCGGAATTGTATAGCGATCGACCTGCACCGTTTTGTCTGCGGGAATCCAGGCTTTTTGACCCGCGATCGTGCAGTCTTCGATCAGTCCGCCGAGATATTGCAGAACTTGTTCGCGGGGAGCGGCTCCAGGGCGTTTCGTTTCGGCTGGCTTGCGCGTCTCTTTGGGGTTGGTGTTTGGCAAATCGATGCCCAATTCTTCGAGCAGTTCCCAATATGGTCGAAATTCCATTGAGCTTTAGAACGTCACGATTTGATCAGTTTATCGCCATTCTTGGATGAATGCGACAGATATAGATAAGTAGCTACCTAATAATGAATAGAAGTTCCTTGCCCTGTTATGTCGTCAAAGTCATGTTAATAAACTTCGTCATGAGTTCCGATGTCAAGCAGAACAATGACTTCAATATCTGCATTCTGCTCAATCGAGAAAACAATGCGACAATCATATCCACACGAGCAAGACTGAAAACCATCGAGTTTGCCACTTAGTTTGTGAGTGCCTAAGCTTGGGGCGAATATATCCGCTTCCATCTGCTGAAGGGTGTTTTCGATACGTTGTTGAATATCAGTGTTTCGTTTTACAAACTTGCGAAATGCCCGTTTGAACTTGGGGGTTAGAACCAATGACCTCATGCTTCTGGCTCTTGTAAAGACTGACGCAAAGCTATAATGACACCCTCGGATGACTGATGCTGAAATTTACCTGCGTGGAAATCATTCAAGGTTTGTTGGGCATCTACAGCGATTTCTGTACGGCGGCTCTCGTGATGGCGATTTTGCAGAATTTTAATCAACATTTCCTGCTGCTCATCGGTCAGGTTTAAGGCGGTTTCTAACACTTGGTCGAAGGTGTTCATAGAGTTAAGTGATTATTTACAAGGTTCATCGGCTTGAGAAATTGTATAAATAATATTATATCGCTCATTTTCCTTTGCTGATTGCAGCATATCAAGCAGGAATTGAAGATCCCGTTGCATAAATCACCTGAACGGAGGAAAGTATTTCGTGGCGGCGCAAGTAATTACGACTAGTTTCAATACCTTGACGGGTAATCAGATCGATATCTCTGTGAAAGATAGTCTTTAACTCTGCTTCCATTTGGTCTAGGTTACTAAAAGTGGGGTGAGCTTTTGGGTGAAACTGCACCATCACATCAATGTCGCTGTCAAGACGGAAGTCATCGCGCCAGCAATTCTCAGTATGAGAACAATTCTCACAGGAACTCGCTTTTTTTAAGAATTCAGGTACCTGAAACCGCATTCTCTCGTTAGCGATCTGCATCTGGAAACCCAGTTTTTAGTACGGGTGTTTCAAACTGAGAATTGCTGTCATCGCGCAACATGGAACCGAAGAGGGCAAACTCGATTATTTGCCAACGATCGCAAAACTCAGCAATCTTTTCCATTGGCAATTCTATTGTAGAAATAGTCATGTGATTATCCTCAGAGCTTTAAGGAGTTTATTCTGGCTGCTGTTTGTTCAAACATAACGAACTTCTCTCATTCAAAATTCAGTATTCCAAAAATCGAAGAACTCTTGTAGAATATCTCGCAGGTGGAGTAGCGCCCCGGAAATCTGATATTAGGCCATCAGATCTCCGAGGACTTCCATCTAAAGTTAAGGCGAATAACTTCAGAGGCGATATGATTGTACACCGTCAGCTTTGCGCTGGGATCTTGAAAGGCTGGAATCAAGATCCTGCATACATTTCTCAGTTTGGTGGAGCGTCTGAACCGTCAGCGTTCCACTCCTCTTTGCATCATTTGTACTAATAGAGGAGAACCAAAAATATGGCAGTTAGGAGACATCTTCCTGACTCGGTTTCGTTTGGCTTTGAGTTGCAGTGCTCATTGGTCAGACGGTATCAAGTTATGGTCACATTAGATTTGCAGGAGCGGTTTATTTTTATACCCTCTGGCGTTCTCCCCGATGTGATCGATTCCATTGACGAATTTTTGTCACAACTAAGTGAACTGGCATCGACTAAACTGGCCCTGCTCAAATGGGATGGCACCAGCGACTTGACGACGGAATATCAAATGATTCGGGTGTTGTCTTCCTATCAAATTCAACGCTCTTTGATGAAGTTTAGCATTGTCATGGGTGACGGTTCACTCATTCACTTGGAGGAATTGCACGAAAAAACAACCATTCAACTGTAGGAATTTGGGAGAGTCTTGTTAGCGTCAATTCGATGAAGTTTTTTCGCTTTGGTGTTCAGCGCTTCTGCTCTCCCAGCCCCCAATTCTAGGGTAGGGTTGATTCATTCTAGCCAGAGAATCCGCCCCTCACCCCCAACCCCTCTCACACATGGGCGCGAGCTACGGTGTATACACAAGTCTATACTCACTTCGTTCTAGTCGGCTTCAGCCC
>NZ_JBJPHU010000108.1:0-22725 GCF_052939515.1 Phormidesmis sp. 146-33 | reverse complement strand
TTCACTAATTTCCTCGTGTTTGTTGGGTTTCACCTACTTCTGTCAGGCAACCAGGCAGACATCTCTTCGAGATCGTGCTAGAGCAGATATCTCTTCGAGATCGTGCTAGAGCAGATATCTCTTCGAGATCGACTTAAGATGACGTGAATTCGATGAAATCCTTCGCTGCCGTTACAAATCCGGGCAGCCCCCTAAATCCCCCACGAGTGAGGGACTTTGAACGAAGACTATGATCTAAAAGTCCCCCAGATTGGGGGGTTGGGGGGCAGAAGCGCTGAAGACCGAAGCGAAAAACTCCCATCGAATTCACGTTAAGATGATATAATTTCAGAGTAACGAGAGGGCATGTAGCTCAGTGGATAGAGCATCAGATTCCGGTTCTGAGGGTCGGGGGTTCGAATCCCTCCATGCTCGTTATTATCTCTTGATTGATTTAGCGAAACCCTGATAAAGGTTGTTCGCCTCTTTGTTTGGCACTTCTGCCCCCCAACCCCCCAATTCTGGGGGACTTTTAGATTGGATTCGCGGTTCAAAATTCTTCAGCGGTAAACGATCGAGAGGACACCCGACGCTATCATCCAAAGCAAACTATCTTATCGAATTCATGGTGATTGGCGGCGATCGAGGAAAATCTCAGCCGCTAGATACAAATCATCGATAGACTTGCTACTCTGAATCTTGGTTCTCCAGAGTAGGCATGGTATTAATGAATTCCCAAGACTCCACGATCGTGTCTAATCGTCCGCTTTGGCGGTTGGCGTGGCAGCGACTTAGACAGCGCCCTTTGCAGTATGTCCTCTGCGTTTTGGGAATTGCTCTGGGTGTGGCGATGATGGTCTCGATCGACCTGGCCAACGGCTCCGCTCAACGCGCCTTTTCACTTTCGACGGATGCGATTACGGGACGGGCAACTCATCGGATTGTCGCGATCGCCCCCACTGGCATCGACGAATCGGTTTATGCTCAGGTGAAGCGATCGGTGAGTTTGCCGTCTGCGCCTGTGGTCGAGGGATATGTGCGGACAAGTGAATTGGGCGATCAGCCGATGCGGTTGGTGGGCGTTGATTTGTTTGCAGAGTCTCCTTTTCGGGCTTATTTTAGCGATATTGGCAGCAGTGGAAATGGCTTTACGCAGTTTTTGATGCAGCCTAATACGATCGTGCTTTCCAAAGAGACGGCCATGCAGTATGGGGTGGCTTTGGGCGATACGCTGCATTTGGATGTAGCAGGACAGGCGCGATCAGCTCAAGTGATTGGGTTATTAGAAACCAATGATTCGCTGAATCGGCGGGCACTGAGTAACTTTTTGTTTGCCGACATTGCCACCGCACAAGAAATTTTGGGAGAGGTGGGGCGATTGGATCAGATTGATTTGATCGTCGATCAACCTGAAGAGTTAGATAAAATCACGGCTCTGTTGCCCAATGATCTCAAGCTAGAAACGGCTGAGGCGCAGAAAAATGCAGTTCAGCAGATGACGGCCGCGTTTGAATTAAATCTAACGGCCCTGAGTCTGTTAGCGTTGGTCGTCGGGATGTTTTTGATTTACAACACCGTGACCTTTAGTGTGATCCAACGTCGTCCCATTTTTGGAATCTTGCGATGTATTGGCGTAACTCAAGGACAGTTATTCACGTTAATTTTGGGTGAGGCAGCAATCTTTAGTACGATCGGTTCCCTGTTAGGCGTAGCGTTGGGGATTGTGTTAGGTCGCAGTATCGTCGGCTTGATCACTCAGACAATCAACGATTTCTATTTTGTGGTCACCGTTCAACAAGTAACGCTGGCGCAAAGTACGATCGTCAAAGGGTTAGCGATCGGGGTTGTCTCTTCACTGATTGCCTCTGCGGTGCCTGCGATCGAAGCAATGAATACGCCGCCCAGTTTGACCCTTCAGCGATCGACCCTCGAAGGAAGAGTGCAAAAACTGTTGCCAACATTGGTATTTGCCTGGTTTACGGCGACTGTGTTGGGGGTTGCGTTATTAAAATGGCAATCGGCCGGATTAGTCGCAGCGTTCGCAGGACTGTTTGCCGTTCTATTAGGGGCAGCGTTGTTAACTCCGCCGCTGGTGACGTTGGCGATGCAGAGTTTTTCACCTGTGGGCCAGCAGTTTTTGGGCGTAATTGGACGGTTAGCCCCGCGTGATATTTTGCGTTCACTTAGCCGGACTTCGGTGGCGATCGCGGCTCTCATGGTCTCCGTCTCTGTCATTGTCGGCGTGTCGATTATGGTAGGTTCCTTTCGCGGAACCGTAGTGCAGTGGTTGGATCAAACCTTGCAGGCAGATATCTATGTGTCGCCGCCATCGACCACGGCCAATCGCGTCTTGGGCAAGCTTGATCCCCTGGTGGCTGCTGCCCTCAAAACTCATCCTGGAATCAAAAAAGCCGTCAGCTACAACGATGCCGATGTTGAGGTAGTTGATTTTCATCGTCAGGTCAAGCTGATTTCTGCCGATGGCGATGTCTCTCAGGGCAAACGTCCTTACGCCTGGATTCGCCAAGATTTGGGCAAAGATCCCTGGGACGCGCTGGATGCAGGTCAAGGAGTGATCATCTCAGAAGCGCTGATTTTGCGAGAAAACTTAGCCGAGCCTCCTCAATCGATCACCCTGCAAACTCCGGAGGGCGATCGCTCCTTTCCGGTTCTAGCGGTGTTTTATGATTACTCGTCCGATCGCGGCACGATCATTCTCGACAACGATTTATATGAAGCGATCTGGCACGACTCCAGCATTGCGTCTCTGGGGTTATTCGTCGCGCCCAATACCTCGGTGGATGCGATCGTCGAGTCGATTCGTACCCGATTTAAGGGACAACAAAGCTTATTGGTGCAGTCCAATCGCAGTTTGCGGCAAGGTTCATTAGAAATCTTCGATCGTACCTTTGCGATTACGGATGCTTTGAGATTGTTGGCGGTGGTCGTTGCCTTTATTGGCGTTCTCAGCACGTTGATGAGTCTGCAACTTGAACGCACTCGTGAACTAGGAATTCTCCGCGCGACGGGGATGGCTCCGCGCCAACTGGGTGCCTTGATGCTGCTAGAAACGGGGTTAATGGGGACGATGGCGGGTGTGTTTGCAATGCCATTGGGATATGCGTTGGCGTGGATTCTCATCTATGTGATCAATGTGCGATCGTTTGGGTGGACGCTGCAAATGGCGCTAGAAGGACGATATTTTTGGCAAGCATTGTTAGTCGCAATCATTGCTGCATTGTTAGCTGGAATCTACCCAGCGTTTCGTCTCGGTCGCATGAATATTTCTGCTGCGATTCGTCAGGAATGAGGTTGATATTCTCTATTCTGATCGCTTCGAGTTACCCGCAAGGGGTCACTTTGATGTGAATTTGATTCGTTTTTTTGCTTCGTTGTTGAAGTCTTCTGCCCTCCAACCCCACAATTCTGGGGGACTTTAAGAGAAGAGTTCTGGTTTAAAGTCTCTCACTTGTAGGGAATTTAGGGAGCAACCCAAATCTGAAACCGAACCGAAAAGATTCATCGAATTTACATCACTTTGCTGCTCTCAATTCAATCATTTGGAACCTTAGTTTTTATGCTCCAGCGATTCAAGCTTTTATGTTTATCGATCTGCGTCTGCTTCACTTTTCTGTTTCCATTTCCGGCTGAGGCGACTCAACTGACCTGGCTAGAAGACGCTCCCGTTGACACGTCCAAATTTCAGAAAGCAACGGCTCCTCAAGACTGGCACTTTCCTCAAGACTTTGGCCCCCACGAAGACTACCAGACCGAATGGTGGTACTACACAGGCAACCTAGAAACTGAGGAAGGACGATCGTTTGGCTACCAACTCACCTTTTTTCGGCAAGCGATCGCACCCCCATCCTCCGACTCTCAATCCTCCCAATCTCACTGGCGCGGCAATCAAATTTATTCAGCCCATTTCACCGTCAGCGATGTGGCTCAACAGGCTTTTTACCCTTACGATCGCTTCAGTCGCGGCCGGGTCAATCTCGCAGGGGCCGCCGTCGCACCCTATCACGTCTGGTTAGAAAATTGGTCAGCGACAGAGATTGCACCCGGAAAAGTTCGGCTTCAAGCTCAAACTCCGGATGTAACTTTAGATTTAACGGTTGAACAAACCCGTCCACCTGTCTTGCAGGGCGATCGCGGCTTGAGCATCAAAGGACTCGAACCCGGAAACGCTTCTTACTACTATTCTCTGGTGCAGCAGCCGACTGAGGGAACGATCGCTATCAAAGGACAGCCCTTTACCGTCAAAGGCATCACCTGGAAAGATCACGAATATTCCACCAGTTCGTTAGCAGCAGGTACAGTGGGCTGGGATTGGTTCTCAATGCAGTTTGATAACGGAACGGCTCTAATGCTTTACCTGCTGCGTCACGAAGACGGCACCCTGGAACCCACATCGGCGGGCACCTTCATCGCGGCTGACAGCACAACCACTCCCCTAACCGCCCAAGACTATCAAGTCAACGTCCTAAACACCTGGAAAAGCCCCAACAGCAAAGCAGTCTACCCCGCCAAATGGACGATCGCCATTCCCAAACTCAACTTGACCCTACAAGCACAGCCGCTCATGCCCAACCAAGAACTCAAAACCCAAACCGCAACCTACTGGGAAGGAGCCGTTGCCTTTAAAGGACTGCAAAACGATCGCCCCCTCACCGGAAAAGGCTATGTAGAACTAACAGGCTACGCCGATCGCTTAGACTCGCTGCTTTCCGTTCGAGAATAAATCAGTTAGATTTTGAAGCTACAGCGTCACCGTCTCACACTTGAAGGCCTGCTAGCGCTAATCGAAGCCTGAATGTGCTGCCTTGTTCTAAAACACTGTGAACCTGCAACTCGCTATCATGCGCGTGAGCGATCGCGCTGGCAATTGCTAACCCTAACCCAGCGCCTCCAGTTTGACGAGAGCGATCGCAGCTAACTCGATAAAAGCGATCGAAGATGCGAGACTGATCCTCCGGCGCAATTCCAATCCCTGTATCTTGAATTTGAATGACCGCTTGAGTAGAATCACTATCCAGAGACACGGCGACTGTTCCACCCATAGGAGTGTACTGGATGGCATTGGTGAGTAAGTTTGCGACAAGTTGAAAAAGTTGTTCTTCGTTACCCAATACATAAATGGAATGTCGAACTCGAACCTCAAGTGTGAGTAGAATGTCAGCCGCCATCGCCATTGCACTAAATTCGTCTACTACATCAGTCAGCAAGCTATTTAGACAACACGGTTGATGTTTTACAGGCAGAACTTGGAGATCCATTCGAGAGAGCAACAACAAATCTTGAACGAGGTGAGTAAGGCGATTGTTTTGACGCTCGATCGTCTGTAGTGTGTTGCGAGCTTCGGTTTCTGATAGTTCTTCGAGTTCTAAAACCGATTCAATGGTTGCGCTTGTTGCCGCTAATGGCGTTCGTAACTCATGAGCCGCATCCGCTGTAAACTGCTGAATTTGTTGATAAGACTGATAGACAGGTCGCATTGCCAATCCCGCTAGCCACCAGCTTGCCGCAATGACTATGAGCATTGTGAGCGGCAGTCCAAGCCAGAAAATAACTTGCAGAGTTGCTAAATAGCGATCGAACTCTTGCAGCGATCGACCCACCTGCATATAGCCCCAGGGACGATTCTGATCGTTTTTTAGCAGCAAAGCGATCTGATGATAGCGTTTGCCTTCAGGATTCTCTAACGTTTGCCAAAGCGTTTGTTGTTGGGTGACTGGCAGCCCCTGGGGTTGTTGTCCAACCGTTGCGATCAGCCGTCCAGATTGAGTTAAGAAACGCACATAGGAACCTTCTTGCTGCACGGCTCCTAAAATATGCCGATGTTGAGTGGACGATCGTTCAGAATCAGAACAAGTTGATGGCGTTAAACACAATCCTGGCAAGAGTTGAGCCGCGCGATCGTCAATGACTCCAGGCTGTTTGAGCATTGGCTCTAGACCATCGTGAAGGGTTCCCGCTACAGATTCTAGTTCTTGATGCAGAGCGTACCACTGGGCTTCGGTCAACAACTGATAAGCAGCCACTCCAAACAGCGCGAGAATCAAACTCATGACTCCGGTGTACCAGCCCGCTAATCGCCAGCGTGTTCGATTAAACAGTTTGCTTTGGTTCATCGGAACCTCGCGAGAAACCCTGCTGCTTGAGCACAGGGAGGGATAGCGACGGGGCGACAGCCCCAATCTCCTGCGTTTCTCACAGAACAACTGATATACTGTGAGGCATGACGCAGAAAGCCTTCAAGTACAGAATCTATCCAACTCCTGAGCAAGAAACCTTGCTGAGGCGAACGATGGGCTGTACTCGTTTGGTCTATAACCGTGCTCTGGCTGCAAGAACTGAAGCCTGGTATGGGGAGAGCAAGCGAATTGGGTACATTGAAAGCTCTGCAATGCTGACTCAATGGAAAAAACAAGAAGACTTGGATTTTCTCAATGAGGTTAGCTGTGTGCCATTGCAGCAGGGATTGAGACATTTGCAAACCGCGTTCTCGAACTTCTTTGCAGGACGGGCACAATACCCAACCTTTAAGAAGAAACGAAACGGTGGAAGTGCAGAGTTCACCAAATCCGCCTTTAAGTGGAAGGATGGTCAACTGTTTTTGGCAAAGTGCCTGGAACCCCTCAACGTTCGCTGGAGTCGAACATTGCCCGACGGCGTTGTCCCTTCCACTGTGACGGTGAAGCTCTCGCCCTCTGGTCGGTGGAGCGTTTCTCTGTTGACCGATGTTGAGATTGAGCCATTGCCCCAATCCTCGAATCAAACCGGGATTGACTTGGGTGTAACCAGCTTGGTTGCCTTGAGTGATGGTGAAAAGATTGTCAACCCCAAAAGCTTTAACGCAAAACGCCGCAAGCTCAAGAAGGCTCAAAAAGCGTTGAGTCGCAAGCAAAAAGGGTCGAACAATCGCTATAAAGCGCGGCTCAAGGTTGCCAAGGTGCATCAAGAAATCAGTGATGCCAGACAAGATTTTCTTCACAAGTTGACGACTCGATTGGTGCGTGAAAACCAAACCATCGCCGTTGAGGATATGTCGGTGAAGAACATGGTCAAGAACCGGAAACTTGCCCTTTCGATCAGTGATGCAAGCTGGGGCGAATTGGTCAGACAACTTGAATACAAGTGTGATTGGTACGGTCGCACGTTTGTCAAGATTGACCGATGGTTTCCGAGTTCTAAGCGGTGTGGCAAGTGTGGGCACATCGTGGAAAAGTTGCCGTTGAACATCCGAGAGTGGGACTGCCCCAAATGTGGGACACACCATGACCGGGATATCAACGCTGCACAAAACATACTCGCCGCAGGGCTTGCGGTGAAAGTCTGTGGAGCGAACGTAAGACCGGATAGGCATAAGTCTGATGGCAGTTGCGATGAAGCAGAAAGATCTAAGAAGTAATTCTTGGAATCCCCACGCCTTCAGGCTGGGGAGGATGTCAACATCTTGGGTGTCTACCTCGTGACGTTGAGGCGATAGCCCAATCCGTAAACAGTTTCCAAGAGTCCTTCACAGCCATACTCGGCGAGCTTGCGGCGGAGAAGGCGAATTTGCGCGGGGACAACGTTGCTAGTGGGATCAGATTGCAGATCCCAAACTTGATTCATCAATTGGTCACGGGTGAGAATCTGGTTGGGATGCTGCATAAAATATTCTAAAAGCTGAAATTCTTTAGCGGTCAGGGGAATTGCTTGGGGTTGTGCTTGAAGACTTTGAGTGGAAACAGTGGCAGTACTGTAATCCAACATGAGATCGCCGACTTGGAGTTGGGATGGCTGAAGTTGGGGCGATCGGCGCTGTAGTGCCCTCAGTCGTGCCCGCAATTCTGCCATGCCAAAAGGTTTGACGAGATAATCATCGGCTCCGGCATCCAATCCCATCACTTTATCTTCCATGCGGTCTTTTGCCGTTAGCATCAGGACGGGTAGTGAATTGTGCTGCGAGCGCAGTCGTTGACAAAGTTCGATACCAGACAGCCCTGGAAGTAACCAATCGACGATCGCCAGCGTATAGTGAACCTGCTGATCATTGAGGTAGTCCCAAGCTTTTGCACCATCCTGAACCCAATCTACAATGTATTTTTCTCGGCTCAAAACCCGCTGAATTGCAGCCCCCAAATCCGGTTCATCTTCGACGAGCAGTATCCGCATGAGAGTTTTCTCGATCGACTCAGAATTTTGACTACTTCTAAGATAGAGGTATCCTTCCCTCACCTAGTTAATAAGTTTGAATCAACCCAACTTCCTGAGATTGTCTAAAGTCAAACTAACACTTCTTTCAATGTTTGTAACTGCTTCTCAAACAGCCTCTAACCTCAGATCGATCGCTCTGGTAAGCTATGACCACTGAGTCCGCCGTCCAATGTCGTTTGATAATCTCTGCAAACTGCTTTCCGAAAAACATCCCGCCCGCTTTGCCAGTTGGGTACTTGGCACCTCTCAAGTCGCGGTTGAAGTGCTCAAAACCGAACTTAGCATCGAACCAATTCGCGCTGATTCCGTCACCTTTTTGCAGCTACAAGGGCAACTTCTCCATCTCGAATTTCAAACCAAGCTCGAATCGAATCCACCACTTCCGCTGCGGATGCTGGACTACTGGGTACGGCTGCATCGTCTCCATCGACTGCCGATTACTCAAGTTGTGGTTTTGCTTCTTCCTCCTGCTGATCCAACGACGATCGAGACTGCTTTCGTTTCCGCAACCACCCGTCATGACTATCGCGTGATCCGGTTGTGGGAAGAAGATCCCGAACGGCTGCTCAATGACCCGGCTTTGCTTCCTCTCGCTGCGCTTGCCGCTACATCACAGCCCCAAAATCTACTCCTTCAAGTTGTACAGCAGGTCAATCAGCTAGAGCCGACGCAACGGCAAGAGATTTCTACGTACACCCAGATTCTCGCTGGGTTAAAATTTGAGAAGGGTTTGATTCGTCAATTGTTTCGGGAGGACATCATGCGCGAGTCAGTCATTTATCAGGACATTTTGGAAGAAGGACGGCAGGAAGGACGACAGGAAGGACGGCAGGAAGGACGACAGGAAGGACGACAGGAAGGACGACAGGAAGGGGAACGATCGCTGGTCTTTTTATTACTAGAACAACGAGTCGGACAACTCTCTCAAGTAGAGCGCGATCGCATTTCTGCTCTCAGTCTCGACCAACTCGAAGCCTTAGCATTGGCATTGCTGGACTTTTCAGCGATCGCAGATTTGACGACCTGGCTAGATTTAGAACAGGCGTTGTAGCTTATTTCACTCGATCGTGGTTTGTCGTCGGAGTCTACTTGGTAAAGCTAAAGCGACCATTCACTTTTTCGCCAGCGATGTCTGTCAAAATGGCAACTTTGTATTCTCCAGCGATCGTTCCAGGCAGTAGGGCTTTATAGTGTTTGCCTTCTGCATCGTACTTCATGGCTAAAGACTTCTGAGTTCCATCGGGCAATTGCACTTGAGCCGTGACTTTTGCATTTGGAACAGCTTCGTGATTGTCGCCTTTCTGCAAGTAGAAATCCAGATGAGTGCCCTCAGCTTCTTTTTCTGGAACAAACTCTAAATGATAATTATCTGACTCAACGACCTGTCCGCCTTGGTTGGCTCCAGAATGCTTTTTGGGCGATGCGGACTTGGATTCATTGACAGGTGATGAAGCGATCGGACTCGCGGGACTGCTCCCCGGATTTGCGGTTTGATTGCCAGTGCTGCAAGCGCTTAAAAAAAGAAGTCCGAAGCTTGCAAAAACGATCGAGAAAGACTTGAAAGATTTCATGAGTTAGCTCCTGAATTAACGTGAATTCGATAAGAGGTTTTCCGCTTCGTTGTTCACGGCTTCTGCCCCCCAAGCTGCCAATTTTGGGGGACTTTAAGAGAGGAATTCTGGTTCAAAGTCCCTCACTCGTGGGGGATTTAGGGGGCGTTCCTGGATCTAAAAGCGAAGCGTTCATCGAACTGACGTTGAATTAAACATGGATATTGGTAAACAGTTCGATCCGAGATAGCTCCTTCAATACTGGAATCCAACTTGGTCAAGCCTTGTAGCCTACAGCCTTTTCAGAACCAACCTCTTGATTCTCTTCTCTAGAAAGAGAAGTCTGCTTGGGCATTAGGACTTTGCCAAAACGGGCATATAACGCTGGAATTACCAATAAAGTTAAAGCAGTCGAGGTAAATAACCCACCCAGTACCACGATCGACAACGGCTGAAGAATCTCTTTGCCTGCACCTCCTACAAACACCAACGGCGCTAATCCCAATGCAGACGTAAAGGCAGTCATCAAAATTGCATTTAGTCGCTTCATCGACCCCTCAATCAACAGGTCTTTGAGCGGCATCCCTTCAGCAAACTTTGCATTGTAGTTATCGACTAACAAAAGTCCGTTGCGAGTGGCAACGCCAAATAGGGTGACGAAACCAACGAGAGACGCGATCGACAAAATTCCTCCCGTCAATGCAACCGCAATCACTCCTCCAACCAGCGCCAATGGTAAGTTGATCATAATGGCAGCCGTAGAAGGAATCGATTTCACAGATAAATACATGATTACGGTGATCACGACGAATGCGATCGCGCTAAAAATCAAAAGATTCTGAGTGGCTCGCTCTGCCGCCTCAAATTGTCCAGCGTATTGGATGTAATAACCGGGTGGAATTTGAATCTGTTGCTTTACTCTTGCCTGAATATCGTTCACTACAGCGCGTAACGCTCTTCCTTCTGCATTCGCCGCAATCACGATCAAGCGAGAGACATTTTCACGATTAATTGTGTTTGGCCCTGTTCCCTCGCGAATGGTTGCGACTTGCGCTAAAGGAATTTTGTTGCCATTCGGCGTATCTACTAGAAGATTACCGATCGTCTCTAAGCTCTGTCTAGCCTCTGGTGTTAGCCACACGACGAGATCAAAGGTTTGCTGTTGTTCTAAGACTTGAGAAACCACTCGTCCGTTTAGAGCCGTTTCAATCGTTTCTGAAAGTTGCCCCACCGTTAACCCGTAGCGAGCCGCTGCCGATCGATTAAACTCAATTTGAACTTGCTCAACAGGAACTTGAGGTTCAAGCTGCAAATCGATCACGCCTTCAACCGATTGCATCACCTGGTTTACTTGCTGTCCGAGCGATCGCAGTTGTTCTAAGTCAGAACCAAATATTTTGACCGCGATCGCGCTTCTGACACCCGACAGCACTTCATCCATCCGATGAGAAATAAAGCCTCCTACGTTGGGCGCGGCTCCCGGCACCTTACCGAATTCTGCACGCACCCGTTCAACCGTTGCTCTACGGTTTTTCATACCCTCCTCACTCAACTCCACGTCAAGATGAGTTAAATTAACGCCTGCCGCATCCGCATCACCCGCTGCCCGTCCAGACCGAACCTGAATCGATTGAATGCTGGGATCGCCTTTGAGCTTGTGTTCTAGTACAGACGCTGCGCTGTTGGTGGCTTCTAGAGAGGAACCTGGGTAAAGCAAAAGCGTGTTGACCAGCGATCGCTCTTGAAACTCTGGGAGAAAGACTCGACCAAACGAAGGCACTGCGATCGCAGCAATCACCAGACTTGCCGCAGCACCCCCTAAAATCAGAGTCGATCGACGCATCGAAAGTCTGAGCAACGGATAGTAAAGCCGCTTAAAAAAACGGGCGACCCAGGGTTCGCGTTCAGGAAGGCGACCATGAGGCAGCAGAATGGCACAGAGGGCAGGCGTTACCGTCAAGGCAATCACGCTAGAAGCCAGTACTGCTGCTAAATACCCCACTCCCATCGGCGTAAAAATGCTGCCTTCCACGCCCGTTAGCGCAAAAATCGGTGCAAAAACCACCACCGTAATGATCGTGGCTCCAAACACTGAATCTCGCACTTCTTGGCAGCCTTCAAACACCACCGCTAAAACCGGACGCGGATTCGGCGAATATTTATTCTCTCGTAAGCAGCGGTAAACATTTTCGGCATCTACGATCGCATCATCCACCGCAGACCCGATCGCCACCGCCAACCCGCCCAAGGTCATGGTGTTGAGTCCCTGTCCTAGCCAATTGAGCGCCAGCACGCCAACTAGTAATGAAAGCGGCAGAGCAGTTAGACACACCGCCAGATTGCGCCAATTCATCAGAAACGGAATCAGAATAATGGCGACGATGAGACTGCCTTCGACTAACGCACTGCGAACGTTCTCGATCGAGGCATCGATATAGGTTTCTTGGCGAAAGGTCGGGGTGATTTCAATATCTTTGGGTAAGCCTGCTTTAACTTCCTGCATGGCGGCTTCAACCGCACGAGTTACGGTTGGCGTATCGGCTTGAGGTTGTTTGTTGATAACGATCGCAACCGCTTTTTGAGTATTGAGGCTGGCATCCCCGCGTTTGACTGCCGCTCCTAATTTGACTTCTGCAACTTCGGTAATTCTGATTGGCGTTCCGTTTCGGGTTGCGATCGCAGATTCTTTGAGGGCTTCAATGTCTTCGATGCGTCCAATTCCTCGAATTAGCTTTTCTCGATCGGGAGTCACCAAATAACCACCAGGAGCATTCACATTGGCAGCGGCAACGGCTTCCGATACATCCTGTAAAGAGACGTTGAAGGCTTTCAGTTTCTCTGGTGCAACCAAGACTTGATATTGCCGCACATCGCCACCAAACGCGATCACTTGCGTCACGCCTGGGACGGCTAACAAACGGTTGGTAACTTGCCAATCAACAATGCGGCGCACCTCCATTAAGTCTGTGGTTTTGGAGGTGAAAGAATAGCTGAGAATCGTCCCGATCGGGGAGCTAATCGGAGCAATCTGTGGGGGTTCGACACCTTCTGGCAGTCGATTTTGAGCAGACTGCAATCGCTCGGTGACAAGCTGCCTCGCTTGATAGATGTTGGCTCCCCAGTCAAAGACAACTCTCACAACCGAAATACTTGCCGCACTCGAAGAGCGAACCACACTGACCCCCGGAGTTCCATTCAGCGCACTCTCGATCGGCAATGTCACCAGCGATTCGACTTCTTCTGGCGCAAGTCCTGGCGCTTCAACTTGAATTTCAACCTGGGGCGGGGCAAACGCTGGAAACACATCCAGCGGCATCTTAATAATCGTGAGAAAAATCCAGACCGTGAGAATGAGGGCACCTAAGACAACGAGCCAACGCCGCGCGATCGACCACTTAATTATCGAACTGAGCATAATTTACTTAACGAGGGCGAGTAGAGTCTGGTTGTTCTTCGATGGCTCCAGTGGAATGCTGACTGTTTGGCGAATGAGCGCGGTCAAAATGTATTTCAGCGTCATAAAAGCGGGAGTCTTTGATCAGACCCGGAGCAACTCGACTACGGCGACCTGCCCAGTAGGTTCCTGCCCAAAATATTCCGCCTGCGATCGCACTTCCCAAGGGCAGCATGACCCACCAGGGTAGCGAGAATCCAGTTTGGGTCACAGCTTGAGTGGGATCTGTCGGATGATCTCCAGCTTTCGTGCCACTGCGTAGAGATTGAGCATAAAGTTGACTGGCTCTCTGAGTCACGATCCGATCTCCATCAAAGACACCATTTTTGATCTCAACAAAATCGCCAGAACGCTGACCTAGACTAACTTCAGTGGGTTGAAAGGCAGTGCCGTTTTGCACAAAAACGACGGTCTTCTTGTCGTTGGTTTGTACGATCGCGGAAGCCGGAACAGCCAACACTGCAACGGGTGTTTGATCGGTCAATACTTCTAACTCAGAGAACATTCCTGGTTTGAGTGCGCCATCTGAGTTCTCGATTTCAGCTTTTACAGGAACAATGCGGCTCTCTCCCTCAACAGTTGCGCCGATCGTGCCGATACGCCCCGTAAACGACCGATTTGGCAAGCCATTCACCTTAACCTGGACTCGTTGCCCAACTTGAATTTTGCTCAGATCTTTCTCGTAGATGTTGGCAGCAATTTGAACACGATTGCCATTCACGATCGTCATGATCTGTTTGCCCGCATCTTGCCCCGATTCTCCGATCGTCGTTTCGCGATCGACAACGATGCCTGAAATCGGAGCCATTACCGTAATCGTGCCGTCCTCGTTGGCAGTCGCGCCTAATTGTCGCAGGCGAGTTTGGTAGGTTTGTCCACTCAGTTGCACTTTGGACTGTGCCATTTCTACCGCAGACTGAGCGCGTTGTAGTTGTGCCTCCGCTTCAGAAACGGATAAACGGCTTTGAGCTTTGGCAAATGCAGCTTTCGCCTTAGCGAGTTTGGTCTGAGATTCGAGCGCAGTGCGGCGAGGGAGTGCCCCAGTTTTGGTGAGTTCGAGATCTCGATCGTAGCGTTCTTGCGAGAAGCCTAATTCGGTTTGGGCCTGTCGAATCTCTGCTTCTGCAATTTTTTGCTGTTGGGCATAGGTTTTCTGAGCTAATCGCAGATCGGCTTCTGCGTGTTGAACGGCTGAGGTGGCTTCAGTGCCTCGATCGAGTGCCGTAGTCCGAAGCTCTGCCAACTCTGGACTCGTCATCAAGGCGATCGGTTGACCCAGGTTGACGCGATCGCCAGGTTTCGCAAACAGTCGAAGCACGGTTCCTGTGACTGGAGTCGTCACTTGGACTTGTTGATTGGGCAGCGTTTCGATTTGCCCGGTCGCTTTCACCCCAAATGCCAGTTGCTGACGGCTCACAGGCTCCACCTTCAATCCCATCCGGTTTGCCGTTTCTGCATCCACCTGAATCGCACCCGCAGATTGCGCTGGCTGGCTGCCGCCTTGAAACTCATCGCCATGTCCGCCGTGAGCCAACAATTTATGAACAGGAGCCGCCAACAGCAGCAAGCCGAGAAGCGTTCCAGAAACAGAGCGGACAGTTTTGAGGCGATGAGCGTGCTGAGATAGATGAGCCATTGAGAAGTTCCTTGATGATGAAATCGTCCAGCGTTAACCCAAAGGGCTGAATCAGGCTTAGAGGATGTTCGTTCTAAAAGTAGTAAAGAGTCTCTTTGTTTCGGTTGTCATCCGCCTGTGAGGGAGGCGATGAATGATTACCTTTAAACCATGCTCTTAGGCTGACTACTGGTTGTACCAAGCTTTGCGCCACTGCTGCATCTGAGCAATTTCTGCTTGTTGAGAAGAGACCATCTCTTGAGCAAGTTGTTTAATTTCTGGACGTTTAGTTTTACTCAATGCATCGTTTGCCATCATCACTGCGCCTTCATGGTGGGGAATCATCGCATTAATAAAGCGCAAATCAAACTGATCGTCACTGGCTCCCAAATCCATGTTCATCATCATGCCTTTCATCTGGTCAGACGACATCGGCATCATTTTCCCCATTTTGGAGTCATACGCCATTGGAGTACTTTCTGCTTTGGGATACCAGGCTTGCCGCCATTGCTTCATCTGAGCGATTTCTTTGTCTTGTGCTTTGATAATATCGGCTGCCAGCTTTTTGATTTCTGGGCGCTTTGATTTCTGCTGGGCTTCTTTTGCCATTTCGACGGCTCCTTGGTGATGCGGAGTCATGGCATCGACAAAGCGCAAATCAAAATTAGCATCGGCAGGGCCTAAATCCATCAGGTTGTGGTTCATCTTGCCGTGATCCATGCCGTGATTCATGCTAGGCATTGTGTTGGCGGCTGGAGCGCTAGTTGCAGGATTTGCAGATGAATTTGGTGAAGGCGTTGAACAAGCCGTCAGAACCCCGAATACGAAGGGCAGCGAAGCGATCGCGACCATTCTGATCGACGCTTGAGTTGCGATCACGTTCAGTTCACGGTCTAAAAATTTAACTTTGAAGAGTAAGGATTTCATATTTAGTGATCAGTGAGCTATGGAACAGTTTCATTCTCAACTCTCTACCAAGCTGGAGAGTCAAGGCCTTGAAGGTTAGTGGCATCCCTACTCAATAGGAAACCATTTAAAAATAAAATCAGCGTGAAATGAATCTACCTAGAAAGGATGAT
This sequence comes from Phormidesmis sp. 146-33, assembly GCF_052939515.1. Classification (NCBI taxonomy): domain Bacteria; kingdom Bacillati; phylum Cyanobacteriota; class Cyanophyceae; order Leptolyngbyales; family Leptolyngbyaceae; genus Phormidesmis; species Phormidesmis sp. 146-33. Next base: position 6,846 of record NZ_JBJPHU010000108.1, on the reverse strand, counting down.
TCTCTACGCCTATGAATAGAGGAACGCGATCGAGCGTTGCTTTCTTTAGATTGAGATCGACATAGACACCATTAAAACTGCTGCTTGACTGATCAACTCCACAAAAGTCAATCGCACCGTTTTTTAATGAACACTTTTAATGAATACTCAGAGATTGATATGCCAAATCTCAAAAAGTTCAATAAGCTAAGAAACTTCGGGTGTTGTTTGGATATTAAATTGAGCGATCTTTAATAGAGTTCAATTTGTCGTGAGCGCCGATTCATTAGTTTATCTGGAGGAAGTTCTAGTCTGTCCAGTTGAGAATTGCCGCTACCCGATCGCAAATCGTCACTGGATTAAACGGTTTACTGATCACGCCTGCTACGCCCATTTGAGCAAATCGTTGGCGATCGTCAGGCAGCACTTTAGCCGTTAACAAGATAACCGGAATAGCTTTAGTTGTCGCATCTTTTTGAAGCATGGCAAACAGTTGATAGCCATCCATGTCGGGCATTGAGACATCGAGCAAAATTGCGTCGATCGGGTAGGCTGCGCTTTGGGTCAGTGCTTCTTGGCCCGATGCAGCGATCGTGGTCTGCCAGCCGCCCAAATCCTCTAAGCAGGCTCTTACCACTTCTCGAATGCGTTCTTCGTCGTCAATAATTAAGATGCGTCGAGTCATATATAGCAATCCTAAATGAGTCATGAACAGATTTTTGTACAGATTTTTGTCGCTCCGTTCCAGTCCGCTTCGCCCCCTAAATCCCCCAGTCTGGGGGACTTTGAAACTGGGGAATGGGTCTTGAAATCTAGGAAGTCTCTCGGCTCAAAGTCCCCCAAGTTGGGGGATTTAGGGGGCACGATCAATGCTGCATTTCACGAGTGATGTGGGATTGCTATAGCAATGCTGAATCAATTGTAAAAATCTTCAAAGGGTGAGTTCTGAGTCATGAGTTCTTAGCCTTTGATTAACAACTAAACACGAACGATCGACTTCTCATAACTCAAACAGGATAGCTATAGGCTTGGAATAGACAATGTGAAATAAAAGCGGCTGCCAGTTGGGGGATTAAGCGAACTTTCTGCCCAAATTTTGCCACCGTGTTGCTCGACAATGCTGCGACAAATCGACAACCCCAGACCAGTGCCGCCTTTTTGCCGCGAGTCTGAGAGATCAACCTGCTGAAACCGATCGAAGATCATTTCTAGTTTGTCGATCGGAATGCCCCGTCCTTGATCGATCACTTCAAAGCGGATAGCTGGACTTTGAGCCTCAGAGAGAAGCTTTTCAGCATTGAGCCAGACGGTGCCATTGGCAGGGGAGAATTTGATCGCGTTGCTGAGAAGGTTGGTCAGGGTTTGCAGAATCGCATCGGGAGCCGCCCAAACTTGAGCCAAAAGCGGCGTAGCACAAAGCGTAATAGAAGCTGACTCAGCGATCGCCTGCACGCCCTCTACGGCTCTCAGCATCAAGTCAAACACATCGCACACTTCCATCACAAGCTCGACTTTGCCAGAGTCCAATCGTTCTAAATCGAGAATATCATTGACCAGACGAGACAGGCGATCGCTGTCAGCCAGAGCGATTTCGATCATGCGTTTTGCTTTGTCGGGTTTGTCGTCATAGATGCCTGTGGCCATCAGTCCCAGAGATCCGCGAATGGCTGTCAAAGGCGTTCTCAATTCGTGGCTGACGATCGAGATAAATTCATCTTTTAAGCGATCGACTTCTCGCCGCTCTCGAATGTCTTGCACCTGACAAATGCAATAAAGTGGCTCATCTTGCGAATCTCGGATTGCAGAAACCGTGACTAGCACCCAAATCGACTCGCCGCGCTTGTTGAGGTAGCGTTTTTCGATGGCGAAATTGCCTCCTTCTCCGGCCAACATGCGATCGAGTAGAGACAGGTCTGCATCCAGGTCGTCAGGGTGAGTGATGTCTTGAAAGCGTAGCTCCAACAGTTCCGCTTCTGAGTAGTCTAATAGTGTGCAAAGAGAACGGTTGACTTTGAGAAATTGCCCCGTTAGCGAGGTCAAGGACATGCCAATCCCTGCGTCGTCAAAGGCACCACGAAACCGTTCTTCACTTTCCCGCAAAATCTCTTCGGCTCGTTTGCGTTCTGTGATGTCGATGCCAATGCCAAAGAAAAAATTTAAGCTGCCGTCTGTTTTGAGAACCGGAGTTCCTCGCCACTCGACCAGCAGCAGATCGCCAGACTTGGTTCGGACGTAGTTTTCGCTGACGGTGCTTTGTTTGAGATTGACCTGTTGAGCAAAAATCTGACCCAGCTTGGCGCGATCGCTTTCAGGAATAAACGTCGTCAGGTAGTCAGTGCCGATCACCTCCTCAACCTGGTAGCCCAGCGCTTTGAGCATCTGCTCATTCATCAGCAGCGTTTTACCTGCGGCATCGATCGCGACATAAAAAGCGGGCGAAGTCTGAATCAACGTATTGCTAAAGTCTCGTTCTTGGCGCAGGATTTGTTCGGTTTGTTGGTGGTCGAGAATTTCTTGAGACAGTTGATCGTTGAGTTGGGCAAGCTCGATCGTGCGATCGCTCACTTGAGTTTCTAGCGCTCGATTGTAGCCAGCCAAAACCGCCTCGGCTGCTTTGCGTTGCGTGATGTCTTGAAACGTATTGACCGAGCAAATTACCATCCCTTGATCGTCAAAAATGGGAATCGATCGCACTTCCAAAGGAATGATTTTGCCACCAGGTTGATGAAGTTCCAGGTCGTCGATGACTACAAATTCACCTGTGAGGGCACGGAGGGCAGGAAGTTCGGCGGTCGGATAGAGGTGATCACCCCGATGGAGTCCGTAGACAGTGGATAAAAATTGAGCCGTGCCCTCCGGAACAATCTGTCTACCTAAAATGCTTTCTCCCGTTGAGTTGAGGTAGAGAATTGACCCATCTGGCGAATGGACAGAAACCCCGATCGGCAACGCTTCTAGAATTTGTTGCAGTTGTTGTTCGCTAATGGATAAGTCCCGAAAAGCTGTTTGCATTCGCGTTGCCATTAGAGTGAGAGGGTGATTTAGCTCAGTGAGTTTAGCATTAACTCATCTGTAACTGGAGCGGTCTATTTTTGTTTGTCCGCTATTTGATTAGTTATCATTTTGATATTAATTCACAATATTAGTTCAGTTCTATTCTCTGCTTTTATTTCTTCTGGGATGACGATCGATGCGGCTGATGACACGAGTCACCAGTTCGGGGCCAACGATCGGTTTACAGATAAAGTCATCGGCTCCCGCAGCAAACACCTTTTGAATAGATTCAATCTCGCGATGAGCCGTCACCACCAAAATCGGTAAGTCTCCCCATACGGCATCTTGGCGCACCACCTGACACAAATCAACCCCGCTAAACGTAGGCATCTCCAAATCGAGAATCAGCAAATCAGGAGCGGTTGTCGTCAACACCTGCCAAAACTGTTGGGGATCTTGCAAACTGATAATTTGAAACCCCCACGGCTGTAATAGCGTTCTAAAAAGCTCTAACATCGTGGCATCGTCATCTACAACCATGACTCTAGCGGTCACAGACTGCGCGGGCAACGCCTGCTCGATCGCTTCAAAAATCTGTTTGGCCGTCGGTTGACACAAAAAGCCTTGCGCCCCCAATCGAGCCACGGCCACCCGATCGTCGAGGCTGTCTTGTGTTGCAAATACCAAAATCGGAATCGTCGGAAACTGTACTTTTAAGTCTTGCAGCAGCGTTTTACTATTCACTTCAGGCAGGTTGAGATTGAGCAAGATTACATCTGGAGAAGCGTCGAGAATGCGTTGTTGATCCTGCGATCGCGCTGTGACGACTGTGATTTGAATTCCCCAGACTGACATTCCTATTTGTAATTCTCGAATGAGATCTTCGGTGTGATCAATCACGATCACTTGAGTTCTAACAGATGTTTCTAACAGTGTTGTCGCAGGGGATTGAGTTAGTTGTTGTTTGATTTGAGCGATCTTTTGAGCGAGTTGAGCAATTTCGGTAGATGAAAGCGTTTTTTGTTGAAGCAACTGCTCGATTACCTGGGCCAGGTCTGACCCTTGAGGATAACCAAACGTGCCCAGTCCGCCTGCTAATTTGTGGGCTTCTTGTCGGGCAATTTGCTGCTGTTGAAGGGTGAGGGGACGCGATCGCAGCGTCGATTCTGCCTGTTCTAAAACGGTAAGCTGTTCAATAAATGTATCTTTGTACTGTTCTAAAACTTGATTAACCTTTTTCAGGGATTTGGCACCGCGAGCAGTTTGATCAGAGGGCGCAGTAACAGATTCTTGGGTCTTGTCTTTTTCATCTTTTCTGACCCGATAGCCGAGACCGTAGACTGTTTCTAACAGATCGATTGTCATACCCGCCGTTTTTAGTTTTTGGCGCAGATCTTTAATTAGATTGGTTACTGCCCCTTCGCTAGGCGTAGCATCAATTGACCACAGTTGATCGATAATGGCACTGCGACTAAAAGCTCGTTGGGGATTTCGCAAAAACAATTCGAGCAGACTGTACTCTTTGGGCGTGAGCGAAACGGGACGATCGCCATAGGTCACTTGAGCAGAACTGGGATCAAGCCGCAGTGTGCCCCAGGTCAAAACGGGGGATGCGATCGCCGTTCTCCCTCGACGCAACAACGCCCGCACTCTCGCCAGCATCTCGTCTAAATGGTAAGGCTTGATCAGGTAGTCATCCGCTCCCGCGTCTAGCCCAGCGACAATGTGAGCGCGATCATCTTTTGCAGTTTGTAGCAGAATTGGAGTTTGGTGGCCTTGCGATCGCAGTTGCCGACAAAATTGAATGCCATCAAGTTTGGGAATCAGCAGATCTAGCAAGATCAGGTCATATTCCCACTGGTTGGCAAAGTCTAGAGCCAATTGTCCATCAGAGGCGAGGTCAACGGTGTAGTGATGGGCTGCTAGTGACTCAGACAGCAATACACCCATTTCCTCGTCGTCCTCTACTAAAAGGATTTTCATGGTTCAACGATCGGACAAACGTGCAATTTCAACATGACTCAAACTCACTAATTATCTAATCTTTTGAATGTTTGTTTATTAAATGAAATTTTATTGGGTCTTCTTTAGCCAAAAACAACATTTACTAAGCTTAGAAGAATATTTGAACAAGGGTCAAGATTCTCAAAAGCTGCCTCTGATCTAAAAGGATGTTTGAAAAGTGTTTCTTCTAACGTTCCAGAGTTTCGATCCCCTAAATCCCCCTTCAAAAGGGACTTTGACGGATTGTTCCCCTTTTTTAAGCTGCCGTGTACACACAAGTCGTTATCGCCTCGTTTCAGGCGGCTTCAGCCCCCTAAATCCCCCATGCTGGGTGACTTTGACAAAGGAAAGATTTCCAAAGTTCAAAGTCATGACGACGGCTCAAAGTTCCCCATTTTTGGGGGATTTAGGGGGCGAAGGATCTCAGCAATGACAGATCGATCAACGTGTGTGTACACGGCAGCTTTTTTAAGGGGGGCTAGGGAGGATCTCCTAACGATTTGATACTTTTCAAGCATCCTCTGAGATTAATCATCGTTGGATACTGGATACAGCGATCGTTTGTATGTAATTTTTGGTTTCCCCAAATATCTCTTACTCTTGGGAAAACGTCCAGAGTCTCTTCAAATCTTCAACAAAGCTCATAAAAAACTTGGTTTGATCCACTTGTAGGGCGACCCAGGCGTTTGCAGGTTGTTTGGCATTGTGTCGCAGGTCGATCGTGGTTTGTCCGCGAGTCCATTCGCCCTTGGTTTCTACCCATACTTTTGCGCGCTGTAACCTCAAAGTTTCGGGGTAAAACAAATAACTCAGTGTGGCTGCATCATGAACTAAAAACCCAGAAATTCCATTAGTTTCTCGGTAGCTCAGTGCTGTTTTGATCATGAATTCACAGAGGTTGACGATCAGTTTTGCGAGAGGGCTGTTTGGATTTGTGTTTGGATTTGTTTGAACGATCGCTGCGGCCATTTCTCTTGTAAAAATCAGATTGCGAGTGATATCCAGCGGCAAGATGACTAGATCCGATCGACTATCCAAAACGACAGCGGCGGCTTGAGGATCAAACCAGAGGTTAAATTCCGCGTGAGGCGTGACATTACCCGGACAAAAAAATGCGCCGCCCATGATCACGATTTCTTTGGCTTTTTGCAGAATACCAGGACTCTTTTTCTCGGCGGCGGCCAGGTTGGTCAGGGGGCCGATCGCCACCAGCGTAATCTCTCCAGGTTGAGCAGTCAGCTTTTCGATTAGCAAATCGTCAGCTTTACGAGCCGTCTCATAATCACGAGTGGGACGAGGAAGTGTACTCGACAAATTGCCCATGCCGTCACTTCCATGAATATGAGTCGCATCTCCGATCGATTGGCTGTCTAACGTCGCTCGCCCTACTTCAATGTGAGAAAATCCGTTCAGTTCCAAAATCTGACAGGCACTAGAGAAGGTCTTTTGAGCAGAGACGTTACCCGCTGTTGTGGTGACTGCAATAATTTCAGCAAATCCCTGTCTGGTCAGGCTTTGTAGCCATAAAAAAGCAAAGATATCATCGCCACCTGGATCGGTATCAAGAATAATTTTAGGAATACTAGCGCAAGAATTCATAATTAATGGCTTCCATTCAATAAAATAATTTAACGAATGCTTTTCAGAAACTTTTGAATCAGTTCACCTACCGCTGTTTGCAATTCACTAACCCTAAAACAACATCAATTCGATGGAAGTTTTTTCGCTGCGGTGTTGAGATCTTCTGCCCCCCAAGCTGCCAATTCTGGAGAAGTTAAAACTAAGATTTCTGGTAAGTTCTCCTACAGTTCAAAGTCATCCCTCATCCCTCATCCCTCATCCCTCATCCCTCATCCCTCATCCCTCATC
>NZ_JBJPHU010000107.1:0-23543 GCF_052939515.1 Phormidesmis sp. 146-33 | reverse complement strand
GAAGATTCTCAGCGATTGGCTTTGCGATTTTCTACGTTTTCGCGAGTGGTTAAAAGTTTGTCCGCGATCGTTCTTCTTTCGATTGGTGTTTTGACGGCTCTTTCGATTGCTGGAATTGAAGTCATGCCGTTGTTAGCAGGCGCTGGAATCATTGGCTTAGGTATTTCACTCGCGTCTCAAAACTTGATTAAGGATGTGATTAACGGATTTCTAATTTTGATGGAAGATCAGTACGCTGTTGGTGATGTGATTCAGGTTGGTAAAGCTTCTGGGTTAGTGGAATCAATGAATTTACGCATCACTCAGCTTCGCAATGCAGAAGGACGGTTGATTACCATTCCCAATAGTGCTATCACGATTGTTGAAAATCTTTCTAAAGACTGGTCACGAGTGGATCTGGCGATCGTGATTTCCTACAGCACTAATTTGGATAATGCGATCGCGGCGATCGAAAAAGTAGGGCAAGACATGAGTCGTGATCCTGCTTGGAAGACTCAGATTTTGGAGCCGCCTGAAGTCCTGGGTGCGGATGACTTGGATAGTACAGGGGTGACTCTGCGTGTCTGGATTAAAACGCAACCGCTTCAACAATGGAAAGTAGGGCGTGAATATCGACGGCGGCTAAAATTTGCATTAGACGAAGAGGGAATCGAGATCGGTGTGCCTCAGCAAGCTTTTTCGGTGAAGGGATCGCTGGATGAAAAAGCCTTTGAGGGCAACAGTAACAAACCCAGTTCTCATCGGTAATTGCATGTTACCCAATCAGTTGCTTTTTAAGAGATTTCAAAAATTCTAAAGCCTTCTGAATGAGTGACTGAATCATCTTCTTGATCTGCTTCCATAGCTTTAGCAGAATGTGTTCAGAACCGATGTCATATTGCCATAGTAAAACGCCTGGAATGGAAGGGGTCGCGATCGGCAGTTGATCGATATCTTCAAGTTCGATCACAAAATTGAGCGGTTGCCAGACTGTAACCCATTGACGTTTGAATAAGTGCCATTTGTTATTAGACACCTGCATCGCTTTGGGGGGAGTTATTTGAAGTTCAATTGTCTGCAAGCTGCCAGGAAGCCCTCTAGATGGGATTTCAACGATCGCTCTCAAAGGCAATTGATTTTGTCTCAATTCAGAAGTCCAGACCCATCCGGTTTCAGCATTTTTGCAATAAAGTTTAATTCTACGCGGCGTATTTCCCTGGTTTTGAATGCGAATTACAAATTGTCCTGTTTGCAGACTCACTTGTCCTAACACAGTCACCAGTTCTGCGGTCAGCAAGTAAACAGGAGCCAGTTGTATCTGTAAATCTGTTTGTAAAACCAGGCTATGGTCATTATGAGAACGCGCATAAAGCGGCAGTGTATAGTTGCCAGCGATCGCCGTAAAGGGAGGAACAACCTGTAATTGCACAGCCCCGATCGCGCCAGGGTTGAGATTCAGATCGGTATGTGCGATCGGTAAATTAACCGCAAATAAACTATCCAATTTTTCTAATACATAAAACCAGGCTTGATGCTCAGGGGCACAGCTTAACCAAAACTGATCGACTCGATTGGAGCGGTTATTCACGATCGCCTGTAGCCTCACAGATTCATTGATCGGAATCGGCATTGGAGCTTCTGGGCGCGTCTCAGGCTGCAACACCAACAACGGACGACCCACTCCCACATCTGCGGGCTTGATAAAGGGTAAAACTTGCAGTTGGATTGAGTAGTCGATCGGCGTTAAGTCACCATAGTGATCGGGCGCATCAATCACCAGCGTATAGTCGTAAATATCGGGTAGCGTGTCAGCAGGAATTTGGAACTTAAAGACCACCTGACTACTGCGATCGCGATGAAGGGCAAGCTGCTGTTTTGGGTTAGTACACCACGATCGAACTTTTTTAGAACTGCCCCCGTCGTAAATGTCAATTTCAATCAGCGCCCCTGGGTCTTCACGAGTAGCCGTCTGAAGTTTAGAGCCGTTTTTACGCAGACGAGTCGCGACAAATCTGCCCTGATTGCTGATCGTAGCGTGGAGCATAAAACCGTTCTCGTCCCCAGCCCTCACCTGCGTCAACCCAGAAGGATTGAGGATGATCTTAAGCGGACTGCTGAGTGCTTGTTCTTTATACTCTCTACTGACAGCCATAGTGATTTTTGAGCCGATTAGCTCGGTAACTTGTTGATTCGTTTGAGCAGAATTTTTGTATCATCGCTAGCGATCGCGATCAGAAGATTTTTTCTCAGAACCTTGATGTCAAGGCTATTAATTTTTTCACCTCGTCTAGATTCTCCAACCAATTGACCTTGTGTTAGCGCTTTATTACGTTTGCCGTCGATCGTCAGAAACCAAAGTAAAACTTTTCCATCATCTCCACCACTCACCAGATATAGACCATCCCCACTCAGCTTTACGGCTCGAATCGGTTGGTGATTGTGTCCATCTTGCCATTCCTCAACGGGTTGAAGTTTGTCAAGTGGCTGGCGATCGTGCTTGTTTTCCGGTTCATTCAGATAATCTTTGAGATTCCATAATCGAATCCAGCCTTCACTATCGCTGGTGACTAAGAGATTAGGATTAAACTCGGCAACATCTGAACATAAGATAAATTGAGTTTGATCATTTTTAGACGGGTAAGCGATGTTATTTACTGTACTTTTAGCATTACCGCTCCGATGATTTAGATAGTTTTTTAGATTCCATAATCGGATCGAATCTTCGTTATCATTATTGACCAAAAGATAAGAATTTAATTTAGCGTCATCTGAGCTAAGAATGGATTCAATTTGATCATTTTTAGACAAATAATCTGTGCTAACTGATGTATCTTTAAGACTATCTTTGTCGCGATCTAAGTAACTTTCCTTCAACAAATTCCAAATCACCAACTGATTGTCTTGTCCTGCAACCACAAGATTTTGACTTGACCGACCGATTAGCTGAATTGTGTAAACTGCGAAATCAAATTTACGTTGGCGAATCGGTTTCTGTTGCGGTTCAATCAGACTAACCTGATCACCTTTCTCAACGATATCGTCAACGCTCCACTGTAACACCCAGCCACTACTATAACCAGCAAATAATGAACGCGAATCTCTGGCAAACTCCAATGCTAAAACTCGCCCCACGCCCCGCTGCATCAACGATTGAAGGGGATCGCGATAGCCCTTTAGTAACGCATTCCAAAGTTGAATTTCGCCTTGATCTAGCCCGATCGCTACCCTGTCATTTTCTACAGGACGATAACTCAAAGCGCTGATCGGCTGCCCAACATTTACCGAACCGCCCGTCGGAAAAAGTCGATTAAAGAAAATTCGCCAACTGCGAACCGTGCGATCGGTAGACCCACTCATCAAGCGATCGACCATGCCATTAAACCGCACCACTTGAATCGGCGCAGCATGACGAAACAATCGCAAATAGCTATCTCGCAACAAAATAAGCAGCATCGCTGCCAGCACCAGCAATAGCAAAAGGGTCGTGTTGTTAACCAGCAGCCAAAACACGCCAGCAAACACAACCAACGCCGCGATCGCCTGCATCCACAGCGGCAAAATTGGTGCCACCAATAGCTGAAGAATTTGGCGATCGTTTTGCACATCGATTCGACGATCTGGGGCACTGGGTAAAGCGGCGATCGTGACAGTCATTTCAATCAGTCGTTGTTGTGCCAAACCTACTAAAGGACGCTGTGCCCTTGCAAACAGATAGAGGCTGCGACGCTCCCCAGGCTTGAGATCGACCCCGTTAATGAGGAAACCTAGCCACAGAGGTTCAGGAACGTCCCAGCGGGTATCGAGGGTGAGGTTTCGCCGATCGTCGCTGGCAATGTTGAAACTAAGTTTTTGTGAAAGATTGCTCTTGTTTTGCATCTGAAAGCCAAAAGTGGCGATCGTGGTTTGAGCAAAAATCGGTTTGGAGCCAGCCGACGGAACCTGCTGCTTGGGATTATCACAGCTAACCTGCATAAATCCAACGGGCAACACGCGCACAACTCCTTGATCGAGGCTACTTTCTATGCGCTGAAGTGCCTGACCGTGAGGGTGAGTGGCTGCGATCGTAAATGCATAATCCTGGCTAACTGGCGGCTGAATTTGGGAATTGGAGTCGATCGCTTGAGGCAACTGACAGGTAAAAACTCGCTCGACCTGTTCACCACCAAAAACTTTGAGATTAAGGATCGTTCCGTTGAGCCAGACGACTTCAGATTTGAGCATCAGCGTCAGGTCGATCGTCCCTTGAAAATCCGTGTAAACCTGGACTGGAATTGGCAGCGTTTCTCCAGGTCGAGCCACAAAGGTTTGGACAGGTAGCAAAATTTTAACTGGAATGGGCAGATTGCCGGGTTGAATCTCGACTTTTAGATCAACTTTTTCTCTGGCTTTGTCCGCCGTGTCGGTTGAAGAAACTAGAATCTGAACATCCATCAAACCAGAAAAACCAGGCTTAGGAGTGCGATTGATTTCGACCTGAAATTTGGTGCGATCGCCCGGCGGAATTTTGCTGCTAACAATGGGAGTTACTCGATACCAGCTATAACTTGGATTCACGCCTGCCGCTCTCAATTCCAGTTGAAAACTCGCCAGGTTTTTCTGTCCATGATTAGTCACCGTCACCTCAAAAGTAGAGGTCTGAGGAGGGACAAACATATGCTCTTTGGGAGCTTGAACTTGGATGCGAGATCTAGACATAGAGAGAAGGTAATTTACGCAAAGTGAGTGAACTGCTTTATAAGAATTAAGTTTATGAATCTTATGGATCAAGCTGCTTTGTGCGGTCGATTAGCCCCTGGTGGAGCAGTTTTTGGCTTTCCCTCGTTTGTTTATAAATCTCATCGACTTCGTTGCGGTTTTGTCTCAGAGAAACCACATCATCAACTAGCTGACCGTTGAGAGTCTCAATCACCATTGCCATATCTACAAATTTGTCAGCAAAAGCACCCATTTCATTTTCGCGTTTTGTCAATTCGATTAATTCAGGTTCAAATTTTTCTTTTTTGCGTTCTTCTTGCTGTTTTTTAATATTTTCCTCATCAATCGCTGCGTATTGCTCAACATTTTGCAAGCTGGTTTTTCTAACGTCATCTGCTGCATTTAACAAAAGGTCGATCGGCGTGAGAACCCATTTGAGAACTGCCCACCCCATCAGAATGATCGAAGCCACTAAAAACAGAATATAAAAGGCGTTGTTATTGGTGTTAACTTTTCCTGTGAAATAGGAAGCAGGCATCACTACTACAATTAACCAATTTAGCCCTTGAATATCTTTTAGCTGTAAGGGAACCACTTGAGCAATTTGTTTCTCACCATCAGCCGTAAATCGTAAAGTTGGTAATTTGATGTTTGCACATTGATTTACAGGTTGATTTACAGGTTGATTTACAGGTTGATTTACAGGTTGATTTACACTTTGGTTCTCAGTCGTGTTTTGGATAGGTTGTTCTGAGAATAAATTTTTAACAAGCTGATCGTGACTTTCGTTCAGTTTTAGCAGTCGATTTCTTTCGCCTTTTCCTCCCAAATGTGTTGCAAAATCTGAGCTTGCGATGACTTCTTGAGTGATACAGTTAATGATGTAAGTTCGGTTGACTTTTGCATCTCCTAGCTTGAGTGTTGCGAGTAATTGACTGATTTCATCCGGAGTTCGATCGACTCCAAAAACACCCATAATCGTGTTGTCACTTTTTTTAACAACAGGGACTACCAGCGTCATCACTAGATCCGTCAAAGCATTCTCGTGTTTGTTGGCATCTTCGTAGAATCCTGTCCAGGCGGGTTGACGCTTATCGGCTGCAAACTCATACCAGGGACGCTTGAGGGGGTCGATCGCTTCCAATTCACTGTCACGTCGCTGACCCAATTTTTCGCCCACCTGATTCAACTCATAACGCGACCACTTTTTCTCTTTTCCGTCAGGATTGCGTAAGTGAAGAGCCGTTTGATTCCTATTGTGATCAACGACGATCGCAGCTCCCTTAGTATTCGTCAGAAACAACACATTGACCGAATCATCTCGTAGCACTTGATTCCACAAAAACGGGGTGAGCGGCTCTAAATCAGAAGTGGTTGCCAAACTTTGAATGGTCGTCGTCAGTGTTTCTGATTTGGCATCGCTACTCTGCAAAATTGACGTAATGGCGGTTGCCGCTTGTCTCGGTTCGCCTAGATAAACTTGTACCCGCTGCTCAATGCTCTCAGTGACGGATTGACTTAACTGATTAGCCAGTTGATCCACCGCTTCCTTTTCCTTGAAGGTCGATCGCCAAATGAGTAACCCAGTTGCCACCACTTGGATCACCAAAAATACTTTAATGATGCGTCGAATAGAAGCCATTGTTATCCAGCCGTTGGGTTTAATAACTGCGTCATTTGCTTTCTACGATGGGCAAAATAGAGAATGTTAATGCCCATCTCTTGAGCCGTCCGAATGGTCTCTCGTGGGAGCAGCGATCGAGGATCAACTCCCCAGGCTGAAGACAGATTACCTAAAACAAAAACAATGCCGCCACCAACCAAAATCTTGATCGGTTGTCCTTCAATAACAGGCAAAGCAGAAAAGAGAAAAGGCTGCGATCGTAGGGGATGATCCGGCTGTTGGATCAAGTTTTCCAGATCCTCTAAAGGCTGATTGAGTTGAGTTTCAGCCAGGTCTTTGAAATCGTAACAAAACTCGTCGATCGCTCGTTTCAGCTTTGATTGAACTGCGTTAAGGGATTCCTGAAGTTGATTTTGAATGGTTTGATATTCTTGAATTTTAGCGGTGTTTTTTGTGGAGATTAATGAATCGATCGTGGTTTCTGATTGAGCGATCGCAACCTGCAATTCTTGTTGTAAGTTAATTAGTTCTTCAATCTTTTGACCAATCTCTGTTTCTTTGAGAGAAGCTTCGACTAAAAGCACACCTCCTGTTAACAGGTATTGTTTTAGTTCATCTTGAACGGATTCTATAAGTGATTCTGTAGCAGTCATTCTGAGATAGATTAAGTCATACTTTAAGAGTTCTTTTAGAAGTTCTGATAGCTGTACACTCAGCTTTTGATCCAGCGCTGCCTCTAACGAATTAGCTGTTTTATCCGAAAGTCGGCTGATTAGCTGGCGAATATTATTTTGCGTTGACAGATCTGATCGTCCCTGAATCACTTCTGAGAGTTGCTCCATTAACTGGAGCATGTTGCTTCGCGTTTTAGGATCAACCGTTTCTTGTTGGGTGATCAGTTTGTTTAGTAATTCTAAAACCTGCGCTCCTGGATTGTTAACTGGCTTTAAGGAAACAATATTTTCAGGTTCTCGGCTTAGATTGATTTGAGAGATTTGTTTGGCTGCGATCGCTGGATAGAGCGCCTCCACCGATCGTAAAAGTGAAGAAAGGCGGGCCTCATCTTGATCACGCTGTTCTCGTTTGGACTGATCATAAAAGGCTTGAGCAACCTGTACAACGGCTTGAGGACGCGATCGCGCCTGCACTCGGTAGCTAAAATCCAGCGTGTTGTCACCGGGCGCAAAAACATTGAGGGGATGACTGAGCCGAAGCACTCCATTCTCAGGTTTGAACCGCATCCGACATAGTTCAACTTCTCCGTCGATCGGCGGCTGATCTTTTTCATAAATTCTTGCTTGCTCAATAACCACACCATCGAGTGAAGATTTAGGATGTTCTTGTGCAATGAATTCATCTGGATTGACATAACTGATCACTAAGTATTCAGTTAACGTTTCACGATTTGTTTGCCCTGCGATTCTAAAAACTTCTGGTTTAGCTAGAACCATAAAGTTACCAAATGTATCGATCGCCATGCCTGGTTGTATCTCTACCCAAGGACTACTTTTATACTGCTCTTCTACATCTTTCGGTGCTGAAATGATTCTTACACCCAATCCTGAGATGATTCCCGATTGATTGAATGCTTGATGGTGAGCGTCTTGTCGCCGTCGGTGATAATCATGTGCTACATTCCAGCGATCGGCATCTATTGGCAGACCGTCTTTGACATGAAGCCGCTTAAAGAGATTGATTGGCGAAGACCAGGGTTGAGTCATTGTTCTACTAGATTCTTAGGCGAGCAGGGATCAACAGAGTGAATCACATGAGTGTTAACAGGATGAATAAAAAGGTCATAGGTGCAGAAAGCGGGCTTTTCCTGTTCGATTACCTGACGAACCAAGGATTCGTTAATTTGACCCGTATTATCACAGCGCAAATGCACCACAAAATGATAAGGATTCCCCTCGCCTAGAAGATTCTTTGAACCAATGCAACCGCCAATCACAAATCCCTGGCTACGATCGGTCTGAATACTAATATGTTTTTTAGGTTCGTCTTCTGCACGGGTCAAGTGATCATCTAGCGGTAATTTTGTGACTAGATGCAGATAGAGCCGCAACCCTCGACGAGTGCCCCGCCAGCGATAAAGCTCAATGGCCTGCCGAATCAGTCGTCTTTGCTGTTCTGGATCAAACGGAATGTCAAACGACCAACCGACCCAGTGAGCCAGAAAGGGCAGCATCGCATCGGGTGCAGTCAAGGGGTCAAGGAAAGCCCAGAGCGTGTCTAGAGTCTGGACAGACGGTTCAAAGGCTTCCTCAAATATCATGAGCAAGCGATTCACTAAATCAATTTCCTGGTAGATTTCAGGTAAGAAATCCAGGTACAGACTGCGACGATCGCTCCCATGCGCGATAGCAGCATCATGAATGAAAATTGATTGAGTATCGACTGCAAGATTCATGTGAGTTTTAGCATTGCATAAAGTGATTTGGATCGATTCATTCAGCTTCGATCGTACTGATGTAGTGATCTGATTGCAGTTTCGCGTCGCTCCACGAGAAAATTAGTCCATCACCGGGATTGACAAAGCTTTTGTGAGTAGGAACCGTCGAAGCCCAGGAACCATCTTGTTTCCGATGTAGTTCAAACAGTTGCACCTCATTCACATAACGGATTCCAGGCTCTTTTTGTAGCAGTCTGACAATATCAGAAGCGTAAACGGGTCGCCCAAACGTCCAGCCTTTACCATTCGTGCCGCCGACGATCGGATTGAGAAACTCATAGAGAACTCGTTTTAAGCGATCGCGAATCTTTTCGTGATCTTTGTAGTATTCTGGTTCGAGTGCAACTTCTGTTTCAACCGTGATTCCGACATAGGTTGGATCAATAAACTCTATTCCGATTCCTGGCATCAATCGATCGTGTAAATAATCTTTCACTCGCTCCTTAAGTTTGTCGTCTGGAATGTATAAATCAGGCTTTCCTTTTCCTTGTGCGATTGCGTCTGGGTCAACCCACGGCACGATTAACAAATGCATCATTCCAGGTTTAATCGACATCGCTCGGACATGTGCAATCGCGCCACCACCCGCTTCCAGGGTTAGCGTTTCAAAATCTTCTTTCGTCACGGCTCGATCGCGAGTTCGCAGCGTTTTCGGAACTTTGATTACGGCTTCATCAATCGATTCCGCATCCGTTCCATTTCGAGCGATCGTTGCATTGTTCACACTGGCCACATAAGGAAAAGCAGACTTAAGAATTGTGATTGTTCCGGCTGCAACATTCCCTTTGCGTCCGCCTCCAGTGCGATAAGTCATGAGGATTTCAGCCCCTTTAACGGGAATGCATCCATACTGACGATCGAGCTTTGGTCGCAAATCCGATCGTCGAATTGGATCTTTGAGCGCACCGTTTATTTGCATCGTATCTTGTCTTTGCTGTAGCTGATCGCGCTGAAATTGTTCTTGTAATTTTTCGATATAAGATTTTGTTTGCTGTTGCAATTGAGCAGGTTCTCGAATCAGCGGCCCAAACTGGACAATTCCGGTAATTGCATCCACAGTGTAATGAAAACTATCAGCCGAAGAATTGCCAAAATCTTGAACTTCTTCCCAAGTTTGGCGTTCTCCAGTAGGCAGTCTCACTTGAATATGTTCTGACGAACTTCTTGGTAAAACAGGCGTGCGCTGAAGCTGAAAAGTTTGCCCTGCATTACCATCACTAATTCCCAAAATTTCATCTTCTACTAAGACACTTTGCGAGGTTCCGATCGTTCCTCCAATCGATCGCGCACTGATGCCCACAATTCGCGGCGATCGATGATAAACAAACTGACCGCTTCTCGGCGCAATATGAACACAGCGCAGCCAGTAGCCTTTATAGGGGGTTTCGGCATTCGGGGACTCAGTGACCATCCAGCGAGGCGGCGTATGCAAAATGATGTCAGCTTCTGCGACCCCTTGCGGGCCACTCGAAGAGATCGTACCCTCGACTTTTGAGGCATTGTGAAAGCTAAATCCTTCGGTCTGATCATCCGTTTCTTTGAGTAAAACGGGCACCCATTTCTCGCCGTCCCAGGCTTCCCACTGACGAGGCGGATTTTGAGGAATAATCCCTGTACTCTGTGCAACTTCGCCGCGAAACGTCAGCACAATCACATTGCCCGCCAGCGGCTCATCTTCGCGCAAGACCAGATAAAAGCAACTTTCAACGATCGGCAACAGCGCCGTGTGAGGAACATTGCCATTGGGCGAATCCACCTGCACCCCTGGAAACAGCGGACTTGCAACCACATTCTCCCAGGCACCCAGATCGGTTCGTCGCCAGCCTGTCTGATCAAATCCATCTCGCAACGTACCCGCCGGGTCAGCCGCATTCTCTGCCGTGAGAAAATGTTTGATTTTGGGACAGCCGATCGCCAGTTCTTGATCCGTGCTGAAGACGATCGCATCCTCGGTGTCTGTGCGAACGGTGGCGACTTCGGTTCCAGCGGGAATGGCAGGAAGACGGTTGAATTCTGTCTGAGCAGCACTGAGGTAGAAGGTGACATCAACCTGGGCAGATTTGGGCGGCTGCAACCGTATCCCCAACAGTTCGAGGAATGTAATATAGTTACGTCGAGGAATCTGATTGAATCGCACCAACATCTGATCCGTCAACCAGGCAAACAGTTCTATCAACGTCACGCCCGGATCGCTAGGATTGTAATTCGTCCACTCCGGACAATAATGTGGAATGCGAACAATACACTCGTCTACTAGATCCTGAAATGTGCGATCGTCCAGATTTGACTTAGGTAATTGAGGCAAAAAATCAAATGTTTCCATCACAAATCCCTATTAGCTGGACGGCATCAGATAAAACGGATAAACCAGACTGCGCGGGTCGTAAGTCTCCTTAATGTGATACTGAATGCTAATCAAAACCTGCCCTTTGATCGGATTCGGCTCCGTTAAAACGTCCTGTAACAGAATGCGCGGTTCCCACATTTCCAACGCTTCTCGCACATAAAGCCGAATCAGCAATAGCGTTTGAGTACTCATCGGCGCAAACACCAATTCTGACAATCGCGACCCAAAGTTTGGACGATACACCCGCTCTCCTAGTTTGGTGCCCAAAATAATCCAAATCGACTCCTGAATGTTGCGATCGCCCACACTCAGCGCCAAATTACCCTGTGAGTTAATCGGCAATGTAAACTGAAGTCTACCCTGCAAAGTTTGTCGCAACGGCAGCGCCAGCCCTGAGCCAAGATAATCGGATTTTGCATTGTTGGCCATAGTCTCGCGTCTGAGATTGAGGCCAGATTACTCAAGTGGGGCAGGGAAAACTATTCGCCAAAAGTCGAGAATGAGCCGAAAAACTGGCTCCTCGAAACTCTGTGTGAATCGCGATCGCAACAGATGACTAGTTCAGAGTTTGGTGTTGGGGGAATCGCGATCTGCTAACCGATAGCTCGAAGAGGTCAATCCTATTAGGTACTGTGCGATCGCTCAGTTTTAGATGTCAGGAGGCTATAGATTCTAGAGAGATCGCATGATTATTTTTACAAGTGCTGGATAAATTCTTCTATGGAAACATCTGCTTGTCTAAGAATATTGCTCAATGTCCCCACTGCCACCTCTTTTTGATGCAACGGCACAACACAGCCAACCTCAATGGTTTCCTGTTCTTCTCCTTCTCTAAGCGTGACTTGCTTCTTCAGAATGACGTGACTCCCTTTTTGGCGCACCTGCTCAAATCCCAACCTTTCTAACGCTCGAATGACTTCCGTTGCTTTAACCCTTGGTAGCTTGGGCATGGGCAACCTCAAAAGCTGTAATCAGACGACGTGCAATTTTAGGCAGCGGAAACTCTTCTAGATAAAGCTCAGTTGCTTCGCGTAGATTAGCGAGGGCTTCCTCAATGGTTTCTCCCTGGCTTGCAGTTCCAACTTCCGGGCACTCCGCTACGTACACCTCCTCTTCCCAGTGAAGAATAGCTGTAAACGTTTGAGTCGTTTTGTCGGTTGTCGCGATCGAGACTCTTGAAGTCGTCATTTTTCCTTCTGCCAGCCGTATTCTCATATTATAGAGGTGAGCAATCAAGCGAAGATTAAACCTATCAATATCTAACTCTATTGGGCGATTCTCTGCTGAAAAACTCTGATAGCTTCTCCTGCATCTGTCTCAGCAAGCAGAATACAGCGTTTCAGTAAATCGATATCTAGATCTTCTAAGCCTGATAACTGACTGCAATCAACACGTTGATAACCATCCGTGCTGAGCGAATAAAGCATCAATACCCCGTCCTGCCAGAACCAAACTTCGGGAACGCCTAGCACTCTGTATCGTGCAAGTTTATCGATTCCGCCACTGGTGAAAACAACTTCGATCGAAAGGTCAGGAATTGGCTTGACACTTCCAATGCAATAAGACTGATCCGCTTGAGCCGATGCTTCTCGTTCTCGCTCTTGAGTCATGGAGCCTGTCGGCTGAAAGAAAATTCCCTTCTGTGCCAGAAAGCATGTGATTAACCAACCGATGATGTGCCCAAAGAGTTCATGTTCGCGTCCTGGCATCAGAATTTCAATGGTTCCATCATAGTAAAACAGGCGTACCCCGATCGAGTCTTCAAATCCTTTCTGAATGTGTTTGAACTGCTCCCAAGTTCGTCCCGGATACACAATGCGTTGATCTTGAGTTGGGGATTCTCTTAGTGGGGTCTGTGTCATCTGACAAGAAGAAGTCGAGGACTGATAAGAGTAAGTATGACACGTCGAGACAGAGCGCGATCCTTTCAGACACTGTGCGATCGTGGTTTGCTTGAGGGGGGATAGCGCGATCGCGCCTCTCAAAATACTTTTATGCTTTCTCTTGCAATCGTTTGGCTAGTAAGCAATCTTCAAAACTGAAGGCTTCCTCATGTAGGAAACTCGCGTTGCCTTTGGCACAGCAAAGCTGCCCGCCATCTCTACAACGGCTTCGATCGAGCAATCTTGTTATCATCTCAATGCTGAAGTTTGGGTAAAAAGCTTACTGTGTCCATCCAAATTAAAGTGCCACTGATTCGAGGAAGCAGTGGAGCGATCGTCACGGGGTTACTGGTGACGCTAACAGAGAAACACTTAGACGATTATGAAACCTTCTGGAAATCTCGGCTACAGCAAGTCGAAGCGGCTGATAAATTTTTCGATTGGGAATGGAAGCAGCGCGTCCTAGTGCCCAGTGGTGAAGCAGAAGGATACGCTATTGAGCAGGAGCAAATGACGCAAGGGCTAATGATGCTCCGAACGAGGGGGAAGCGCTCCTTTTTTGATCAAAATCGGCGGATTGTCTATGTGAGTCGGTTGGCGACGGCTCCGTGGAACCGAGCGGATTTGCAAACCCCGATTGAATTTCGGGCGGTGGGAGGTACGCTCATGCGATTTGCTCAACTCCGAAGCGAGGAGTTGGGGTACGGTGGATTAGTAGGTGTGCATTCTTTGCCAGAGGCAGAAGCGTTTTACCGAAAGCTGAACATGGCAGACTGTGATCTGGATGAAAACTACGAGAATTTGCGATATTTTGAATGGTATCGTCCTCGTCCCTCGGTGATGGATGAGTTGGATTTGTAGAGTGTATTGTGGCTGGTTTACTCAGGAGAAGCTCATGGATTCGAGGTTTACGGAGGCGCAAGCCAGGGAACTCGCGCAGCTTGAGGAAGAGGCAGGTGGCGTGATTAGTGCAGGAGCAGATTTGGGCGATCGCTTGGGTGAGATACTGCGTCTAGAGCTTTTCGATAGCGATTCTGCAAAGTTAGTAGCGCTCGTGTCTGCGCGATTTGGAGGTGTGTTGTCTCAGCAGGAAGTAGAAGAACTGGTGGCAGGATTTCAAGGGAAAGTACAAGAAAAGGTTACTGAGAAACTGGCTTCTCGAAAATCTGCGTGAACTGCGATCGCATGAGATGACTGGTTCAAAATACTTTTATGCTTTCTCTTGCAATCGTTTGGCTAGTAAGCAATCTTCAAAACTGAAGGCTTCCTCATGTAGGAAACTCGCGTTGCCTTTGGCACAGCAAAGCTGCCCGCCATCTCTACAACGGCTTCGATCGGGCAATCTAGTTCAGTCGATTTTTCGAGGAGAGCAGCTTTCACATAACCAGGCACATGCTCTAAGAATCGATGAACGGCTTCTAGTGGAAGGTGTTGTGTGATCAGTGTTGGTATTCATATCTCTCTCGGAATTATCACGTTGTAGGGTGGATTCGTTGCTTGCAGAATTAGCGTCTCTAGTTCATGTGATAACCCTGGTTTTTGCCATTGCTGAACCACATTAAAAGCAATGCGAATTACAGGGGAATTAATCCTATAGCCAATTTCCTAGCCGCCGATCAAGACGTTGGGCTGTCCTTTGATGATGGTAGTAGCGACGGGAATGGGTGCCCCAAAAGGGCCGATCGTATTCCCTGTGACGACAGACGTAACTCGTGCAGCAGGGCGACCACTAATCAACACGGTCAAAGAGCCGATCGTAATCACGCCTGGAGCGTAGTTGATCACTGGCCCCATAACTTGATCACCCACACAAGCGGCTGGCAACCCACCGATCAAAACAGTAGG
This sequence comes from Phormidesmis sp. 146-33, assembly GCF_052939515.1. Classification (NCBI taxonomy): domain Bacteria; kingdom Bacillati; phylum Cyanobacteriota; class Cyanophyceae; order Leptolyngbyales; family Leptolyngbyaceae; genus Phormidesmis; species Phormidesmis sp. 146-33. Next base: position 8,718 of record NZ_JBJPHU010000107.1, on the reverse strand, counting down.
CACACCGGGAGGCAAAATTGCGTCGCCTGTCACAGTCAAATCAGTAATTCGGGCGGCTGGAAACATAGCGTTCTTAATGAGTTAAGTTGATTAGTTGAGTTTGATTAATCCACCTTGGACTTGAACGATCGCACTTCCCTTGACATTCGTGGTCACGGCTTGAAGATCGACCGTTACGGCTGCTTGAATTTTGATGCCTGTGGGAGTGACTTCGATCGTGCTTCCTCCAACGGTTAAGGTAATCTTCTGAGTTCCCGTCAGAGCAATCTCACCAGCATTTAAGCTAATTTTTCGAGACGTTCCAGTTGTGCCTGATTTGACGGCGATATCTCCGGTTGAAGTCAGACTAATTGTTTTATCGCTGTCATCCAATCGCAGTTTGTGTCCCCCATTGGTTTTGACTTCAACAAACTTCTCAGTATCATTGAGATGAATGTGATGTCCAGCTTTCGTCTTGACGTAGACACCGACTTTACTATCTCCTTTATCTTCTTCGACAAACTGTATTTGGTGTCCGATGCGCGTTTTGATTGTTCTCAGACGTACCTTACCATCCACAACTGTATTCTCAGTTTTTTCCGGCGGTGCGTCTTTCCCATTCCAAACCCCTCCAATGACATAGGGACGATGAATGTCTCCATGCTCAAATGCAACCAACACTTCGTCATTAATTTCGGGCAGACAATCAAAGCCACGGTTTGCACCCGCGCCCACTCCGACGACTCGCGCCCAGTTACTTTCATCCGCTTCAGTCAGCGTCGGCAACTTAACTCGAACACGCCCCCAACCCTTCGGATCTTTGTTATTGCTGACAATGCCGACCATGAGTGTTTGTCCCGGTTGCAAATGGGTTTGAGGAGAGGCTATTTGACTTTCGCCCCGCAGCCCTCGCACACTAAATTCTGTCGTGTAGACTCCTTGTATATAGCAGTGTCGCGTGTCAGTCACATAATACTTGCCGCTATATTTTCCTAAATCTGAGAGTTTTGCGACTCGTCCGGGTCGGATGGCGGGATCTCCTTCAGCGATCGCATCTGCTTGCACAAATTCTCCTCCCAACTCATCCACCAAAGCTTGTGCCATCAAATCAGCTTCATCGGTGCTAAAAATGGGTTGATCAACCACAATCATTTTGGGATTCGCTGGCTTACCATCAAATGCTTGACTTGTAGTTTTACCTTTGCCGTATTCTGTTTTGGTCAAAACTTGATCTGCACTTTTATTAGAAATAATTGGCTTCTTTTGCGTATAGTCCCACCCGCGCACTTCTACCTCGTTCACCTGTTCTGCACTAGTTACCCGCACCTGAAAGCTATGAATTTCTCGCAGCCATTTCAGATCTAATGAATCTCCGATTTTTGGTTTACGAAAGTTAAGTTTACCATCTTGTACAAATAGCTCAAATCCAATCCGGGCGGCACGTTCTCGCAAAAACTCCATGTTCGTTTGATTTTCTTGAAATACATAATCATGAGTCGGATTGCTAGTGTCGATCGTGCCTCCTTTAATTCCAATTTCGCCCAAAATCTTTTGCACAATGTCACTATCTTTCATATTCTGAAACGATCGATTAAAGCGCCCCCGATGCAAGCGATGGGCGACATCATAGCCACGAATGATAATTGGAGCCTGTGATCTCTGAGTGAAGTGAGTCTCGATCGCCGTAACCTCAGCTTGCAGCACAAACTCCTCATTAACTTCAGAAAATTCTGTTGCCTGCGTTGTGCTGGAGATGAAGCCAATTTTCACCGCTTTGCCAATGCTGAATATGTTCTGATGTTCCCAGACTTGATCCTGCGATCGTCCTGAGAAGTAGCTGTTATTGAGCATCAGCGTAAACATCCCTGGCAGGTGTAAACTTTCTTCAACTGTGACTTGCAGAATGTCCTCCATCAGATTAGCTGAGGCGGGCTGTCCGTCAATTTCGAGGAGGAGTTCGGGAATGTAGAGAACAGGCATGAGGAATGAGGGATGAGGGAGGGCTTTGCCCCGCATTCGCGAGGAGGGATGAATACGATTAGCGGCCGAAGATGGTGCGGTTCGATCGACTGTCTCCATTTCGATTCGCGACGGCTTTGTTATTTCCTTGTGTCGTGGGTTCGTCGATCTCAGTTAAAGTGATGTCTACTTTTGCTTGCACAGGTAAACCATCGGCTAAAAACCGTGTCAATTTGTAAGTGATTTGTTCTACAAAACAACGTAGATATTGTTGGTCGCCCCAGGTGAATAAGTAAATGGGGGGACGTTTTCCAACGGCGCTACCTTTATCTGCAAAGTGAACGGCTTTGATCAACTTTTTGAGGTAATCTAAAACGTCCGTGCCTTGTTCATAAGTATCAAACACAAGATTAGTAAGGGTGAGCGTGCAGGGTTCGGGATGGGCAAAACTAATTTTTGATAAACCAGATTTAGTGCGACTTCCGGCGCTTTGATTAAGGCGAACTGCCTGCTGAAAAACTAGCTCGGTCGGGTTAAACATAAACTCGATCGTGTCACTTTCATCGGATATCAACTTCGCTTTTTCGAGTTTTCCAGATGCGACGGTGTTGTTGCGATTTGCATTTGTCATAGGTTTCCTAATAGTTAAATAATCACCAAGGCAAACGACCGGAATGCTGTCCTTGACGCTCTCGCCTGATCGCTAATTGTTGTTGAAGTTGACCATAAATCACTTGGGCCAAAATTTGTAGGTTGTGATCGAAATTTTGAGCAGATTCGTCTATGGTTTGCGTGTCAGATTGAAGGTCGATCGTTTCTTCTAAAATATTCTGGTCAACAGGAGATACGTAAGCATTGGGATTGCGTTTAGCTTGAATCAAAGGCTTCTGCTGATCCACCTTAAGGAGACTTCGAGAAGATTTTACGGATTGAGTTTTTTCAGTATTCGCATTATGAAAGCCCTCTGGGGTAAAGATTAAATCTTTTGATTTTGAAGAAGGTTGACTGTTAGTTGAGCGCTGTATTATTTTTGAATTTCTGCCTACACTACTCACTGCTTCGCCTGCTAATTCAGACAGATTTGACCAGCTAGACGGAAGATCTTGCTCGGAAGATATGAATTCAATAGAGGCTTGTGATTTGTCGATTTGACTGTTCTGTATGGGTGAATCATTTGTAGGATGATTAGCAGATTTCGTCTGAACCAAACGAGTTTTTCTAAGCTTAGTTTGAACCGCCTGTAAATCAACTAGAGATGAATACGTTTCTACATCAATCCTACTGTTTTGTTGTTCAGGAAGCGGCTTTATAGAGGTTGAATTTACTCTTTCACTAGAGGGACTAGACGGCGATCGCTGAATAATTCCGTGACCTTTAGCAGGAGCTTGAGAGGAGTTGAACAAGTTACTAGAGTGAGAGGATTTAGAATGTGTGCGGGCGGACGATCGCTGTAAGTTAACCGTTTGATTGATTGGCTGTAATTGAGCAAGACTCTCTAATACTCTCAGCGATCGTGCAACAGGAGTAATAGTATTCTCTTTCGATAAATTCACCTCACTTCGAGATTTTTCAGAACTAGAAGACGCTTGATCCAATGAATTATTAGAATTACTAAAAGTAGTTTCCGACTCAACACCTTCAGGCTTTTTTTGAATAGGTGAAGCTAGAGTAGATGTCTGCTCCAAAGACGAATCGCTTTGGTTCTCTTTCAGCTTGAATTGAATAAGGTTCTGATAATTCGCCTGTTGACTATTTAATTCTTTGGAAGTGGTTTGTAAAGCAGAAATAGAGGGGTTTTGTGAAGTTTTAGATGGAGCGATCGCAGGCTCATTGACTTCCTCTTTCAAACGATCGTTCTCAATAGCTTGAGGTAAATTAGATTCTACAAAGCTGGCTGGAGGAGCGTTAGTTACCTCAGAATAATTATCCAACTCCTTACAATTTAGCAGCGTGACATCATTACTTTTTGATCTCTCTAAAGAGCCTTGTTCCGAAATAATTGATTTAGAATCAGGTACAAAGGCTTTTAACTGTAATTTAGAACCAGGAAGACCTTCTGATAAAGCAGATGTCTTTTCTTGTAACACCTCATTTTCGATCAGTCTTGTGTCGTCTGTAAAAGTTTCAGGTTGACTAATCAGATTTTCAGCAGAATTCGCTACTAGAGATGGAACTTCAAGATGAGAAGGTAGGGTCGCTGCCTCCGTTTCCTCACTCAGGGTAGCAGATTCTAATTTCTGAACATTAAAAGAATCAGCTTGTAGAAAAGGAGAAATTGAAGATTTATCAAGCGCTTGAGATTCAGATAGATTGGCTGGTTGATTAGAAGAAATCTCTAGCGATCGCTGAATAGAATTCTCTAGCATGGAATCGTCAAAAGAAGATTCTCCAGAACTTTCAAAGGTGACATTAGAGGAAGCAGATTCATCTAAACTTTTAGATTGTTCTAGACTCGACGAAGTTTGGCGCTGAATGATATCACTAACATCAGGCAAAGGGATTGAATTCTGTTGTCTTGAAGGAGCAAATTTCTGGACATTAGGAGACGGCTGTGAAACATTTTTGAGGACACTCCATCCTTCTGGTCGTTCCCAATCTGCTTGTTGAATGGTGACTTCTGTCTGTAAGCCTCCTAACAAAGGTGGATTTAGTATCTCAATTCTTGATGATTTATGTAGTGCTTCTTGCTTTAGATTGGCGAATTTTAATTGAACATCTATCTCACTATTAGTTACTTGGTCGGATGCTATTTGAGCTTGAGCGCTCACTATTTCACCCGGAGAGATGGGTTTAGATTGCAACACATTTTTGATAGAACTGACATTGCTAAGTTCTACAGCAACGGTATCTTTGGCAGTTTTAGAATTGGGGTCTGCTAATGCAGAAGTGACAGCGATCTCATTCTCTAAGGAAGATACTTCTTTTTGCTGGAATCCAGTAGTCTGGTTGGGGAAGTTGTGGAGTGCTATCTCAGACAGGTCAGGCGATCGTAATGTCGATCGCTGAATTTGGATAGAGTCAGTCTCTGGTTGAGTGCTAACTTCGTAAGTTTGAATAGAGCTTTCATTATCTGGCGAGCGACTTATTTGATCAGCAGGCGCGATATCTAATGTCCGTTGCATTAGAACTTCATCAACCTTTAAAGCACTTGACTGTGAATCTAAGTCGTTTTTTAAATCACCTTCTTTTGACTTACCTGGCGTACTAGGAATAGTTTGATTACTTGCATCAGATAGGTTTAAAGACTGAGTATTATTAGAGCTAATAGTTGCATTTTTAGAGATACCTTCGGGTGAGGAAAGCTTCTGATCAGCTAGTGATTTTATTTCAGGACTAGATTGTGCGATCGCTGCGATTATTTGCGGGTTGCTAGTATTAGAAAAAGCTTTACTGCTTGAAATAATCTCTCTTTGAATAAGGGAATCATTGACCTGAGCTTGAGCAGGACTTGTTTCTATTTTTAATTCTGTCTCAAAACCTGTAGCGCTCTCATCTGGAATGGGTGGCTTGATCAACGAACTTTCAGAGTTAACATAAGCAATCTTTTTTACAGCTTCCTGGGTGCCATGAGCAATTTCTTCAGATTTTTGAATTGCTTCTCGCTGAATTAATTCTGGTTGACTATCTGTGACTGAAGTGGAGTTTCTTTTTACTATGAAATCTATATTTTCATTTTGATTAACTTGACGTGTCTCAGGATTAGAGTGAGCGATCAACTCTGCAACACTCTGAATATCAGGCGTAATTGCTTCAGATCTTTGTGTAATTTCTTGTTGAATTAGTTTTGGTTGATCGACTTCAGCAGAGACTATTTCTGCTTTTGGTTCTATTGAAAAGTCTACAATCTCATATTGAGCTACATGAGTATTTGGTTGTACTTCAGACTTGTGATCGGCAATCGTCTCAACATTCTGAACGAGCTTTCTTTGAATTGGCACTGTTCGATTTGTTCTGACTTTAGATGAGTTATCTGTTGCCTTTGAAGTCCTCCAATCCTGAACAGAGTTTTCCTGATTGAGAGAGGAAATAGCCAATGAATTGTTTGATGAGATCGATTCTATTTCAGGTTCAGGCTGCAAGCCAGAGATTCTATAGATGCCTAAGAGAGAAACTGCACCTAACGGCGACAAAAATTGAGGCTGCAACCACTCTTGACCTAACGGAGCAGGCGACAACAAGGGATTCTGAATCCCTAATGTATCTTCCTCTTTGAAATCAGCATCCACCATACGCTAGTTACTCGGAAAGAACCCACCCGAATTGAAATCTCGCCCATTTCGATGGAAAATAGAACCACCCGTATTGCCCGATCGCGCTGGATCTAAATTCACCGCTACCTTAATTCCTTCATACGCTAAAGTCAGTTCCTCGATCGCAACCGTCTCCGCATCTGCCTGCAAAGGAGCCGCCTGCCAACCAATTGGAATTGCCCCAATCAGCGTCCAACACTGCATCGTCTCACCCGCCTGATTAAACAACAAAATGTTGATATTACGACGATAAGGATTAATCTGCTGATGGCTGCTCGGCTCCAAACGAGTCAACATCTGATAAGCCCAGCCCCAAAAAGTCAAGTCGTTGGTAATGCCGCGTTTTAGCGTCACTTCTGAGAACTCTGTATGGCCTAAAATAATGCGCTGTTGATGATTTACGCCGCCTTCGGAGTAGCGATCGTAGTTCACCCGCACGCTCAGCCCCGAACATTCGGTAAAACACGCACTGATGCAGCTTTCCTCAATCTCCACATAAAATCGATTGGCGGTGACATAGTTTAATTCATGCACATCACTGCCCGTTTTCATCCGTTTAATCTCCTGTGCATTCCAGTGCGATCGCGCTGGTTACGCAAGTCATTCTCCATGAGTTTCAAAACCATTTCCCCCAGCGTTTGCATCAGCATGGGGTCAGCCAACACCTCACCTGCAATCTGATTGATCAGTTTGGAATCACAGTCCTCTCCGACTCGCGTTAATTCAATCGGGTCAATTCTCATCTTTGAGCCAACTTAATCTGACTGAAGTGTAGTCAGCCCCATGAGATTTTGATAGTAGTCGAAAGTCGAAGATCGGCGATAGGAATGCTTGTCAAACTGCCCCGTACTCCGAAAGCCAAACCTGTTGCATCATCTCAGTTTTCTCTCCGCGATCGCAATACAACAAACTAATTTACAAGTCTCAGCGAGATAGCTGTGCAAGCCGTTCTGCAAGCCATAGCTTAATAATTGACTGACGGGTGACACCCAATCGCTTCATAGTCTAATGCTTCGATCATCCAGGTCGGAAAATCCACGTTGCCTCGTTTCTGCTCATGACCAGGGCGCTTGGCTTGGGAGAGGTCTAAGAATTCAGTGATGTCTTTCCCCTGGTCGAATTTAGCATCAAATTCTGTTGCTTTCATAAATTGTGACCTCTTCTTCTCGCGATCGCCGGACTGATTCCTATCCCTTTAGAAAAGCGATCGCCCTTCCATATCTCTAACTCAAGATCGCACTACAAGAGCGGCGAGCGCAAGAAACTGCATGGGCTGACCCATACTACAATGACCTAACAGGATCTAGATTAGACTTGAAAGCGATCGCACCACAGAGGCTGAGAGACATGGTTCAAGCAATTCCTCAACTGATGACCTTGGAGGAGTTTCTGGATTGGTATCCAGATGGCTATGGTCGCTATGAATTATGGAATGGGGTGGTGATTGAGATGCAACCGACTGGGCCTCACGAGCAGGTGGGTGGATTTTTGGGAATCAAGTTAGGGGTTGAGATTGATCGGTTGGCGTTGTCATATCTAATTCCTCGACAGGCGATCGTCAAACCAGTAGACAACGAGCAGGCAGGCTACAACCCAGATGTGATTGTGCTGGATCAAACTGCATTACAAGATGAGCCATTATGGAAAAAGCGATCGACGATTACTCAGGGGAAATCAGTCCGAGTTGTGGTTGAAGTGGTGAGTACTAATTGGCGAGATGATTATGGGCACAAATTTATTGACTATGAGGCGCTCCAAATCCCAGAGTATTGGATAGTTGATTATTTAGGATTGGGAGGAAGGCGCTACATCGGCAACCCCAAGCAACCGACCTTTTCGATCTATCAGTTAATCGATGGAGAATATCAAGTGCAGCAGTTTCGAGGGAGCAATCGCATCATCTCCCCTGCTTTTCCAGAATTGAATCTGACAGCAGAGCAAGTATTTGCTGCGGGATTGTAGCGATCGCCCTTCCATATCTCTAACTCAAGATCGCACGACAAGACCGACGATCGCTTGAAGTGCATTCAGCACTCTGAGATTTTGATAGTGGTCGAAAGTCAAGGATTGGCGATCGCTTTCTTTTGAATTTGTGGCTTCTGCATACAGTCAACCTTCAACCCGATTGTTTGAATGTGTCACTGGAATGGAGCGCAGGGGCTTGTATCTTTCATCTCGATCGTGAAGTTAAGTTCTTAGATCGGTGGCTGGCGCACCTAATCCAATAATCGCTTGTACGTGTGGATTTTGACGGAAGTTTGCCTGATCTCCTACCAATTCCTGAGTAGTGACGCGCCCTGTAACCACTTCAGCTTCCAGTTTCTTGAGCTTTTGCATCCAATCGGCTTGCGCTGGAGTTTGAGTCGTTGCACCTGGAGCATTTTGAATAGCTGCCAGATCGATCATCATGCCCGTTTTTTCTCGTCCAATCTTGCCAGATTTTGCGCCTCCTGTTGTCGAAAATTCTGCGCTCTTGGCTCGCCAATCATGTTTATGTCCTAATGCATTTGTGCTACCAGGGGCATCCGTC